>JAOUFJ010000016.1 GCA_029858255.1 candidate division WOR-3 bacterium
TGGCGGCCGACCGCCAACCTCGAAGGGCAGACCACCTATCCGTTCAGCTTCAGTTCGGGTGATTTCATGTACGATTATTTTCATATTGCCAACATTGCAGTAACTGCGGTGACCGACTCGTTCCAGGCCGCCGACGGTCTGCTCGCTTATCCAAGTTTAGAGGTCGATCCCGCCAAGGTACCGTTTGCCACCTGGAACGGCGTGCTGCGTTACATCGAAGCCGTGACCCCGGCGAGCGGTGGCGAGACCATCTACACCATGGACATGCGCAACAACACGAGTCCGCATCAAGGATCACCGTGTGCGGTACGCTATCTCGGTAACGACTTTAAAATTGTCTTCTTCGGCTTCCCAATATATTTCATGGACCAGGATGATGCACGGCTGGCCGCACAGAAGGTGATGAGCGATTTCGGCGAGGTCGGCATTGCCGAGACGCCGAAGAGCGTCGGGGCGGTTTTCGGCATTCTCTTGCAGCAGAACATCCCCAATCCCTTTACCGACCAGACCGTCATCAGTTATCAGCTTATACACTCGGGCAATGTGCGCTTGAAGGTCTACAATATTGCTGGTCAGTTAGTAAAGACGCTGGTCAACGACCGTCAGGAATCGGGTGTTTATAATATCGTATGGTCGGGTCTTGATGACCAGGGCCGCCGGGTGGCGAGCGGCATCTACTTCTGCCGGCTCGAAACCGACGACCAAAGCGCGATCAAGAAAATGACCGTACTAAGGTGAAGAAATGAAATGGGCCAGGTTGTTTATTTTCTTTCGATATCTGCGACCTGTAGTTAGGCAATCAATGAGTGCTTTGCTGCATTCTCATCTGTATGTTCAAGCGTGCTACGGCGAGTTGTGTAGCGCCACGGGCATAGTAGTTCTTTGAGGTGAGAATGTTACGTTGCAGGTCAAGAGTACCCCCAAGTCGGAAGACACGACCTGGCCCTTACGAGCGGGAGAAGAAAGCATGATGGCGCCACGTGAAAAAAGTGACCAGGTCATGTGAAACAAAGGAGAGGACTGTGAAATATTTTGAGAAACTATTATTAGCCGTAATGTTTTCGGTGACCGCCCTACCACCACTACACGCGGCAGGTATACATGACGTGGTGAACGATAATAATCTGGAGGCGGTGACAGCACTACTTGATGAAGATCCAACACAAATCGATCTGCGCGACGCCGATGGAATGACGCCGCTCAACCTCGCCGCGATCATCGGGAATTACGAGATCGTCAAGGAACTTCTTAAACGAAACGCCGACATACACATCGGTGATGTGGACAACAGCCAGCCTATACATCTTGCGGCGATCAGCGGGAATGTACAAATCGCCGAACTATTATTGACAAACGGTGCCGATGTCAACGAACAGGACGATAATGGCGCAACACCTCTCACCTTCGCAGCGGGCAGAAGACATATCGATATGGTAAGATATCTGCTCGAAAAAGGTGCTGACGTAAGAATCCGTAATACCGCAGGCATGACCCCGCTTTTCTTTGCCGGTACCCCAGAGATCGCAACGGTCATTCTTGATAATGGGGCTGATATCGATGCCCCGTCAAACGACGGCACCACGCCGCTGCTCGCCGCAGTGTGGCGCGGCCGGTCTGAACTGATCAGGTATCTCCTGGAGCGAGGAGCTGACCCGAATTTGTTCAACGATGCAGGAACGACCCCATTGTTTGCTGTGAACGGCGAGAACATTATTCAGATTACACGGATGTTGATCGACAACGGCGCGCGGGTCAATGTCAGGAACGGCCAAGCCGAAACACCGCTCCACAATATCGCCTGGACTGGCTCAGTGGAAACCGCAGAGCTCTTGCTTTCGAACGGTGCTGATATCAACGCCGTGAGCGATTTCGGATGGACACCGCTTTGCATGGCTGCCCTGTGCAACGCCGAGATCACTAAATACCTGATCTCAAAAGGCGCAACGGTCAATCCCCATGAACCGAAGGACACGAAAGAATGCCCGTGTCGTGTTGAATTCCAGACACCATTGCACTGTGCCGTACGCAGTGACAGCATTAACACGATACAGGTTCTCGTGCAGAATGGCGCGCTGGTCAATGTCGTCGACGGGGAAGGTTTGACACCACTCCATTTAGCCGTAAGAAACGGGAATTCCGAAATCGTGAAACACCTGCTCGATCATGGTGCGGTGATCAACGTCACAGAAGGCCACTATGGAGCGAACGAAATGCATATCGCTGCAGCAACCGGACAAAAAGATATCGCTGCGCTGCTGATCGACAACGATATTGAAATCGGTGCAAAGGACAACGAAGGGAAAACGCCCCTGTACTATGCCACATATCACGGATTTGATGGAATACGCGATATGCTGATTGAAAATAGTGACGCGCCCGAACAAGTGAAAGCACCGAAAGGATACCGCAAGCTGCTCGGCAAGAAACTCAAGAAGAGCGAAGCCCTGATCTGGCATCTGGGACACAGCGGGTGGGCGATCAAGACCCAAGGGCATCTACTCGTTTTCGACTATAATGCTCCCGCACGTTCGGTCCCGAGCGATGCTTCTTTATCCAGTGGATACATAATTCCATCCCATATCAAAGATGAGAACGTTACGGTTTTCGCCACGCATGACCACGGCGATCATTATAACCCCTCAATATTCGACTGGCAGGATGATGTTGGAAACATCCAATACGTGTTAGGATTCAGACCTCGTGATATCGAAAGCGATTATTTGTATGCTGCTCCTCGCACCGATACGACGCTCGAAGATATGAAGGTCACGACCATACGATCGAACGACGGTGGGGTCGGCTTTCTCATCGAAGTAGATGGCCTGGTGATCTTCCACCAGGGCGATCATGCCAACGGAGCCATGGACATGTCGGGCAACTACACCGCGGAAATCGACGCCATTGCCGGCATGGAAAAGGATATCGATCTTGCCTTTGGCCCGATCCTCGGCTGCAGTCTCGGCACGCCCGAGTCGGTGCAGCTTGGCGCACACTATGCCATCGAAACGCTCAATCCCAGGGTATTCATGCCAATGCACTCGGGCCAGGCAACATACCGCTACCGTGATTTCGTCCAGGATGCTGCCGGCAAGGATTATGATACCCAGCTCGTATACGCGCTCAATCAAGGAGACAGGTTCCTTTATATTCAAAACAAGGTAACAAAGGTCGAATGAACATGGCACGGAAACATTAGAAATAGTTGTCAGCATAACAGCGCATGCTAAACTTGCTCGACAATTTGAGCGGGGGTAATAACATGATGAACGCTCATATGTTACTTCTTATCTACGGGTTCGCGGTCTTCGCATTCTGCGCCCAATACTACGATACTACATTCAAGACATACCAGGACATGCGGGCGCACCTTATCGAACTCTACTCCCAGGATAAGTTCAACGAGGCTGCCGAATTGTTGCTCTGGGCGCGCGAGGAATTTCCCGATTACCTCTTCAATAACACATACAATCTCATCCTAATGTACGCCCGCATGGAGCAATATGAAAAAGGCATTGAAGCATTGCAGTATGCATTGGATCGCGGCATGTGGTTTGCCCCTTACTTCTTTGAGACCGAACTCTGGAAGCCGCTCACGGAACAGGCTGGCTATGACACCATCCGGATTCAAAGTGAGGTTTTCAAAAGGGAAGCGCAGATGAAAGCGAAACCGGACCTCCTTGTCGTAACGCCTGATACATTTAATCCAGACAAAACCTACCCCCTCTTCATTGCGCTTCATGGCGGCAGTGAGAATATCCAAATATTCAAAGACCGCTGGAGATCACAAAAGATGTTGGAAGAATTCATCACGGCATACCCTCAATCTTCACAGGTCATAGCCATGAACGGATTTTGGTGGCACGAAAACATCGAACAGACAAGAAACGAGATCGCCGAGGCCTATCAAAAAGTAGTTTGTGAATATCCAGTCGACAGAAACAATGTAATTATTGGCGGTTTCTCATCAGGCAGCCTGGCAGCTCTTGAGATCGTATTGTCGAATGTAATCCCTGTGGCGGGTTTTATCGCTCTGTGTCCTGACTTGCCAGAGAGTTTCAGTGAAGAAAATGTCAAAAATGCAAAAGATCGCGGCATACGAGGCGTCTTGATCACAGGCGAGCAGGATGAACGGCGTCCACTACACGATAAGATGATCGAGACTTTCAGAAATGTAGGACTGCCCCATCAGTATATTGTCATTCCGGACATAGGACACAACTATCCCAACGACCTCGACGCAATGATTGATCAGGCCATTGACCAAATCCGCTCGGTCAGTATAATAGAACAATAGCAGAAGGAGGCTAAATGGAGGAAATGATTGCATATTGTGGTCTGGTGTGTACTGGTTGCCCTGCTTTCATAGCGACACAGAACAACAGCGATGAAGAACGCAACAGGGTAGTGGAAAAATGGTCCTCCGACCGGTATCCGTTAGAAACCAAGGACATAAACTGCGACGGGTGTCTCAGTTCTGGCGAGAGGCTGCTTAAATTCTGTAATGAATGTGAAGTGCGCTCCTGCGGATTTGAGCGCGGTGTCGAAAACTGTGCTCATTGTGACGACTTTCCGTGTTCGAAACTCGAGACACTCTACAGCATGATAAGCGGCGCAGAAGCCAGGGAGCGCCTGGTAAATATAAGAAAAAACGTCAATTAATGCAGCCCTGACGTCAAATCTCTACTTTGAGCATCATAGGTCGAAGATATTCTGAGAACGCGCGTAGTTCTTTTCGAAGTTTAAAGTAGAGATTCGACCCCAATGTTATTTCTTGACTTTCTTGTATCACTGATCTATACTGACGTGGATCAAAAAAGGAGGCGTGTATGAAAAGAACTATATTCCCGCTCGCATCAATTGCACTCGCAGTGTCGATCATTGCATGCGGACGCAAAGTCATGGTGCCGCCGAAGATCGATCTTACGCAGCACGAAATCGTAGGCATCATTCAATTCGAATCCGACAGCAAAGGAGAACTCGCACCGTTAACCACCAAGAAGTTCACCGAAGCTATCCGCCGTGATCAAGAAATGATCAGGATCGTTGACCTCGGCACCGAGGCTGAAGTACTGAAGGAGATCGGGTACGACAGATTAAACAAAGCGGCTTTTCAGGCGATCGGCGAGGAATACGAGATTGCAACCGTTTTTACGGGTGAGTTGCTTGTTTCCGACGTGAGACCGGATATTTCCATCGCGCTGATATTCACGGCCGGCATGTCGGTCTCGGCTGAAGTCGACGCGACCCTCGATGCCCGAATGGTCGAAACAAAAACCGGAGCGTCGTTGTGGAGCACCTCGGTTACCAAAACAGAGGAGATCGGCAATGTCAATATCTGGGAAGGTGGAGTGTTTATCTTCGATGCCGAAGATCCGGAAAGGGCTTACGGAAAGCTTGTCAATGCCCTGATTGAGGACGCATCCCAGAATTTCCGCGTCACCTGGCGGCGCGAATAACGCTGGGGACACCCCCGCCGCGTCATTGCGAGGCGATGAAGCAGCCTCGCTGATTTGCTATCCATCCTGCTATAACCAAATTCCCTTTGGTTTACCTATTACTTCCTACTTAGTGTACTATTGAGTTATCTGATTAGAAGTACTTTCTCGGTAGCATTATAATCGTCCGCCACCAATCTTACGAAATAAACACCACCATTTACTTGCCGACCAGCCTGATCCGTGCCATCCCACGTCACCGATGACTGATAACCGATTAGAGATGACGGTACATAAAATGACTTCACCAGCTGCCCCGCAGCATCATAGACCTTCAGGCTTGCATTATTACTGTTATCCGTTATCTGATATCGGATATCAGTAGAGTAGTGGAAAGGGTTCGGGTGGACGGTTAAGTTAAGCCCAGTATCATGGGCTGTGTACCCTGCCTCTTCGCTTATGCCGGTAATCGAAACATCAACATTACCCCAAATATCGCACGCAGAGCTATAACCCTGGCCCCACGTTATCAGATAGTTGCTATCTGAAACAGCGACAGCAGGCCACCAGCGCTCCTGCGATGTGTTATCGCAGATCATGAAATTGTCTCCCAGTAGTGAACCGTCGCTTCCGATGAACTGGCCGTATATTTTCTGACCAACATTATTCTCGCCGGTCTGCCAGACAACCAGATACTTTGTTCCGTCAAAGGTCACATCTGCCCACCGGTGGCAACCGCTCCCCAGTACTATGCTGATAGGACCACCCACCAGTGAACCTTGCATCGAAACAAGCTGACCGTGCAACTCAAGCGTTGGATAGACACCGGAAAACCAAACTACCAGATAGTTGGTGTCGCCAAAAGCAATGTTCGATCCGCCGGCTGGAGCCGAAGCGATGGTGAAGATACTGCCTTCGGGTTGACACTGGCTGTTGATGAACCGGCCATATACCGGACCGCTTGACTTAGGCCATACTACGAGACATCGGTTTCCATCGTAGGCGATCTTTGCCCTGTATTCACTCGACCCGGTACCGCTGGAAATACAGGCTCCCGTGTCAAGCACAGCGCCTCCAGGCGTTACCCGCGCCGCAGCCATATAATAGTAACTGCCTCCAAAATTATTGTCGCTCCATACTACAAAATAATTTTGGCCATCGAAAGTAACTGCGGGGTATGTCTGAATATAAAATTTAGGGCAGATTTCCAGTGAATTTATCGTATCCAGGTCAGGAGTGACCCGCACTCCTACTATCTCCCCCAGAGTTCAGCAGTGATTACGGGTAACCACCAAAAGATTGGTCCCGTCAAATGCGGCATCGCAGCTGTAACCGGCGCTGTCAACGTAAAGCGCGCGGCCGGATGGATCCAATACAACTCCATCGGTAGTGACCCGTGCTCCGTAAAGTGACAAAAGTGGCAGGTGACGCTGATCGATCCAGAATACATAGAACTGGTCATTGGCATAGCAGACCGATGGGTATCCTGTATAATTGGGTGCGGTGCCTATTGGGAAGTCGCCGCCAACAAGCATTAAGATAATTACTGATATCACAGGATAGTATAGATTGACAAAATCCAATGTCAACCCCTTCACTAGATCTGCAATTCACATGACGTATTTCGGCGTGTGTGCTCCACCGTCGAGAGTAATTTCAGCCCAACAGAACGACCATTGACAAATGCATACAAGGAGCTAAACTAAATAAGTTCCCTAAAAAGGAATCATTTCAGTCATCAATCACCGGGGAGGAATAAGATCTTTTCAAAAAAGGGGGTAATTCAATGAAACCATTGAAGTCGTGCATTAGAATATCATGTCTGGCTGCAAGTCTGCTTGTTATGACAAGCTTGATCTTCGCTCAATTACCGAGCCTGCCAAAAATCCCAGAAGGCGTCACGGAAAAGATCCCGGACCTGAGCAAGATCACCAAGGGCGAGCCGCCGATCACTTCAAGCATAGAGGATGCGGTGACCGGTATATCGTTTCTCGATGATTTTGACCCTCCTGTGTTCATACCCATGACTGTACTGCCGCGGACCACCCAAGGAGCGTTTGTCCTTGAACACCCTGGTTTGTATGCATTCAAAGCAAAGAGTTACTGTCTCAAGGCCGGAACATATGCTCCGACCAAAGGCGATGGGTATTTACTCGCGCCCCTTAAGGGACCGAAGAGCGATCCCGTGCGCAAGCTCCTCCATGCTACATACACGCACCCTGATATTTCTCAAAGAGAAATACAGGTCCTCTTGTGGGCGATCATTGCCCGGACCAAGATCAGTGACATGCCGCGTGACTATCAGGTAACCGCGGCCAAAATTCTCTCCCCGAAAGACATCTTTGAACTCAACAACGGGGCGCTCGGTCTCGTGCCCGAAGATATGATGGATGACGCCTTCGAGGGAGTACCGCCAGCAGTTCGCAGCGTGCTTGAAGCCGAAGCCCGTCTGCGACAAAAAATGACGCAGGGTGAAGCTAGTTACGAGGAACTCGAAGAGGTGGCCGTGCGCTTCGGGGCCGCGCCGGCAAGCGAAGACGACCAATATATTCCAAGAGGACGCTGGTCATTCCATCCGGATGGCTATTTTGTCCGTTTCCTCCCTGAGGGTTATACCAACAACAACATCCAGGTCTACGTACCCCGCGATTGCCTGATCGAAAAAGATGCACTCGGCCGCATCACGGCGACATGCGATCGTAATTCTCTGCGTATAGAAATCGAATACGCCGACAATATCAACCCGCTTGCTATAACTGGTGATCCACAAGTGAAGGCTTACACATTCAAGAAAGTTCGTTTCATAAATAGAGTAACCATCCCGCCTGAAATCACGACCGAACTCACAGCGGTTTGGGAAAACACCGGTTATACTCTGGTCGGTATGCCTTCTGGCAAAGGAAACCCATCCTTCAATAACCGTTACGCCAACGTTGAAGAACGGTACAACAAAAGCGTGGACTGTGCCGAAGAGATCGACCAGCTCGACCAGCATCTGAAGGTCCAGGGTAGCGCTTCCGATCTGATCAATCTTTCTCACCTAAAATACGCACTTCTTGACATCGTAGAAAATGACCGCAGTGGCAAGTATATGTGGGCGCGTTATCACGTTGACCTCGTGAGTAAGACCTGGCAGTACGAATTCTCCAGGCGGGCCGGCACCTTTGTTTGGGGGCAGAACACCAAGGGAATCGACATCCAAGAAAGAAAAAGCACTTTGCTCCAAAGTCTCCTCGGTCAGATCATGCCTGCTATCCAACCGTGGTCGTTCGCAAATGCTTCGGGCAAAGGCAAACCGACGATCGACAACACCGGAAATACATCAATGCCCGGTTCGACCCCGAAACAGCGCGGCGGGAATTCAAACGCCGGCGAGGCAGATCCGTGCGCCCAGGTTCAGCAGGCGCTCGAATTCGCGAAAAACGTGAAAAAAGCGTACGAGAACGTCGATCCATCGAAATACGCAAATGGAGATGACTTCAATGATGCCGTGATCGACGAGCTCAATAATATACTCAACAAGAACGGTCAGACCTCGGCAAACCCTAACAGCCAGCAGAACGCGCCGATGGGCACCCACCAGACCAACTGTGACCTGGCTCCGGGCGGTACATCATCCGCATATGACGGTGACTGGGCAATCTACGATAATAGCACCACTCAGATGTTCGAAGATCATATCAAGAATACGCATTTTAAAAATGGACCGGATATTCTGTGGAGAGCTGCGCGAGGTCATGAGCAGTCACACATGAATACGTGCAGTCAGAAGACGAGCGGCGGCAATAAAAATGGCTACAAAGATTACATGGACGACCCGGCGAACCGACAGAAGGACGAAGTCGCCGCGTATGATGAGCAGATCGCTAAACTACAAGCCTGGCTTGACTGGAACTGCAAATAATCCCCGACTAGAAGATTTCCTCTTCTTCAAAATCTTCCTGCTCTTCGCCACGGTCACGCTCGGGACGGTAGCGGTTGAAATTGAAAGTAAGCGTGAACATCACCATCGGCGATTTGCGGGAAAATTCGGTGTAGGAGTAAAAATCGCTGCCTTCACTCGTGAATTTGTGCCTGGCACTGCTGAAAATATTCCGCAATTGCAGCGTCGCGGAAAGTTTTTTGTTCCAGAGATCCTGTCTGATCGCGGCATTCGTGGCAAAAAATCCTTCACGCCGTCCTTGAGAAGAAACCGAAGGACTGTAGTAAATAGTGTTCAGCTGCAGCCGCGTCGAGCCCGTGATCCTGAAGATTGTATTGATCCTGGTGTTCCAGTTGAAACTCCCTCGCGAGAAATCTTCACCGTACAACGTTCCTTCTATGCGGTAGTCATAGATATCACCAGTAAGGCTGAGGTTCAACCACTTGAACAGATCCCAATCGAGCATTGCTTCGGCCCCGAACGAATAATCTGTCCCCACGTTCTCGACCGAATGTAGTATTACATTTTCGTCATAAACGGACCGGACGCGCTCGATCTTGTTCTCGGTCTCCCGATAATAGCCTTCCAGCGAAAGGAAATTGCGGCCGAAATGCTTCTGGTAACCAAGTTCATATGAATTGATGTATTCGGGCTTCAACGCCGGATTACCGACACGCACATTATAAGCATCCATCCACGTTTCGAATGGCTCGAGGTCCCAACCCCGTGGACGGTCGATTCTGCGCGTGTAGCTTGCCATCACCTCATGCTCGCCCGGGAATTGATAAGAAAGATGAGCGGTCGGGAAGTAATCCCACCGGTCTATAGTAAAGCTCTCGTCTTCGCCAAGCAACTCGATGAGCCGGTACGTATATTCGCCGCGCAGACCAGCCTGATAACCGAAATCACCCCACTCGCCTCTATACAGACCATATAGTGAATGAATCCTGTCATCGTACTCTATTGTGTGGCTGAACTGCGGTCTGAATTCGTATTCACCGGTGATAGTATCGTACTCGAACATTTCGGTACTGTCAGTCGTACCATCAATACTAGCTTGATATCCTGCTTCCAACAGATTCGTCTGCAAGAAGGGAAAGGCATAATCAAGATTCGCCCGCAGCCGGTTCGAAGGACCTTTTTCTCTTGTGATAACACCATAAGTTATGATACCATTCTCGTCAAAGAGCTCGGTACTTGATTCTTCATCCCCGCTCCGCCTGCTGAGCATCACATGTCCATTGAGACTGTGTTCCTTGACACCAAAGGTGTGTGTGTAATCGGTATTCAAAGAGTAGTAGTTGCCGCCGCGCTTCGATCCTGCTTCGCTTGTGTAAAGATTATGCGTGTCCCCGGGTACGGTCCACTCATCATAATCCCGCTCAGCGGTATTCTCGCTGTCCCTTCCGCCGTATCGCCCCGCTAAATTCAATACATCACCTGGGCTCAGATATATATCGATGCCACCTCTCAGTCCGTAAAATTGCCTGTGCCAGCGCATGTCACCGCTCGAATTGATATACGAAGTGGTGTCGCCGACCGTTGTCCGGTTTTCCAATGTTACCGAACCCGGATAGGCTCCATCATTGTAGTTAGCACCGAAATATAGGTTGAATTTCTCCATCCGGTGGTTCAGCAGAAAGTCCGCGCCATATTTATCGTCAAGTCCGATGTTAGCATTCGCGATACCATTTGTCCCCTGTGATTTTTGTTTCTTCATTACGATATTTATGATACCGGCAATACCGCTGGGGTCATACTTCGCCGAGGGGTTTGTTATTATCTCAATATTCTCGATCGCATTCGCCGGTATTTGCTGCAGAGCATCATCGGGTTCGAGCACGGTCGGCCTGCCATCAATCAACAGGGTGAAATTTGTGCTGCCGCGGAGAGTCACATTACCCTCAACGTCGACCGTCACCGACGGAACATTTTCCAGAACATCGACTGCCGTACCCGACGTCGCCGTGTAGTGCTTGCTCACGTTGATCACCTTCTTGTCGATCTTGAATTCGACGGCCGGTTTGTCGCTCGTCACATCAACGCCTTCCATCATCAGAACGGCTCTCTCCAACTCGATCATACCCAATCCTACGCCCTCATCCGACGACACTACCCTGACGGTATCGATGGTCGTCGGATAGTACCCCATGAAAGAAACTTCTAATCTATAGGTCCCGGGTCTCACGCCCGTCAGACGGAATAACCCATCATTGTTTGTCGTAGCGCCCGTGATCTGTTCCTTGCCGTCGCTGCCATACAAGACAACGTTCGCATATTCGAGCGGCGAGCCGAGTTGTGCGTCGACCACCTGGCCAGCGATCATGCCGCCAGGAAGAGTCTGTGCAACCGCCAAAGAGCCACTCACCATTAGTGCGAGTGACAAAATCACTGTCATTATCCCATAACTATAAAATACCCTGCCCATTATTCTCTCCTTGATAGGACACCACAAAAGGGTTCTTTGTTTATCTGTCTTATTGTTATATTAGACAACAAAGGCTTTCATTAACTTGCGCTATTTTACGGTCACCGAAAATAACATTAAGGGTGGAGTATATACAGAAATATGGGTATTTCAAGCCTTAATTGGGGGCGGTCAGATCAGCAAGGACCCTGGTTGTTGCCGAGCTTATCCTTAATGCCATCCCAATCGAGATTCTCGTCGAGGAAATTGTGCACAAAATCACCTTCTATGTACGGGCACACGTTACGCCTGGCAATACGGTGTATGTTGAGAAGGTGCCTCACCGAAATATTGTCCGTCGTGATGTTCTTACCTCTTGTTCCACAAGCGAGCATCAGCGAAGGTCTGAGCCTGTTATACGTACCGCCGAGTGCTCCCTGCGAAGCCGGCGTGTTCACCAGGATCCGCCCGGCATTTATGGCCGAAGAGAAATATTCTATCTTCTCTTCATCGTTAGAGAATATACTCGCCGTGTGCCCGAGGCCACCATAGCGGTTGATCCTCCGGCAGAGTTCGATCGCCTGGTCAAATGTATCGGCTACGTAGAATGCAAGTATTGGGGCAAGGATCTCAAGTGAGAGCGGCGATTGGATGCCGACTTCTTCAAGGGGCGCGATCAGAATGCTCGTGTCGCGCGGTACTTTGATCCCGGCCATTTCGGCGATCGTCGCAGCAGATTGACCGATGACCTCTACCTTCATGACCTTTGTTTCATTGTTGAATGCCACTGGCTCAAGCCGCCTGATCTCATCTTCCGACAGAAAATAGGCCTTGCGTTTCTTGAATTCACGAACTACCTCATCGACATTGTCGCAGTTTGCGACGACCGCCTGCTCACTTGCGCAAACTGTACCGTGATCGAATGTTTTCGACAAGACGATTTGCTCAACAGCAAAAGGAACATCCGCGCTCCTGCCAATATATACAGGCACATTTCCAGGTCCGATACCGATCGCGGGATTGCCGGACTTCTGCGCGGCTCTTACGAGTTCCACAGAACCGGTCGCCAGGATCAGATTTATGCGATGGTGAGACATCAACTCCAAAACTTCTTCACGGGTCGATGTCTTTATCCACTGCACACAGTTTTCCGGAGCGCCGGCGTCGAGCGCCGCCTCGTAGAGAAGGCGGCACGCCTCCACCGAGCATTTCCTTGCTGCACCATGGGGCCTGATAATGATCGGATTTCTCGATTTCATCGCGATCAAGATCTTGAACATCACAGTTGAACTCGGGTTAGTGATGGGTGTCACGGCAAAGATCGGACCCACCGGTTCGGCAACTTCCACAACTCCCTGCTCCTTATCCTCACTGATGACGCCAACCGTCTTCATATCCTTGATATCTTGATACACATAATGTGTAGCAATGACGTTCTTGATAACCTTATCTTCCCACTTGCCCAGTTTGGTCTCCTCGTATGTGAGTTTGGCTAACCGGATACGGTTATTAAAGCCGGCCCTAAATACTGCTTCGACGATGCGGTCGGTCTGTTCCTGGTTGTAACGACGAAATGCTTCGGCCGCATTCACGGCGTCGGCAACGATCTTATCTATATCCAGCCCTGGCGTGCGGTAGACTTCATTCATAAAGATGCATAAATAATAGGAAATTCTCGTGCGTTGTCAATCCACAATAGTGTAGGGCTGGGCTTAAGCCCTGCAAGTATCCTTTACTGTTCGAGTGTAATCGAGAACAAGCACTTATTGACTTCTCGACGCGGTCGCCTTCGCCTCCCTTGCTCGAAGAGTAACAAGTATCATTCCGGCTGGAGATCCTTTATATAAGAAGAAGGGGAGCGGTGAAACCGCTCCCCAACACCTGCACATCCAAACTGGATAGTACTTCTTATTTATTGTAATAAATACTTATCTTATGAGCAGTACTTTTTCCGTGGCACTGAAATCACCGGCCTCCAACTTCACGAAATACACGCCGCCAGCTAATTGGCGATTAGCATAATCAGTACCATCCCATTTCACTGATGACTGACAACCGATGACCGATGACGGCAAAGAAAATGATTTCAAGAGCTTTCCCGCTGCATCATAGATCTTCAGTCCTGCATTCTTGATGTTATCCGTTATCTGATATCTGATATCGGCAAAGTGAGTGAAAGGATTAGGTGCGGCATTTAATTGCAGAGAGTGTGCGGTGCCATTAGTCAACTCAACAATTCCAGTATTACCGGTGGGGTTACGTTTGTAATAGATCTCCCAGTTGCCGGGACGTTCGTCGGCCCAGGCCACGTGCACCTTTGCGCCCGAGACACAGACTGATGCATTCTGAGAGATACTCGTATCGTCCGTAAGCCTGATATCCGGATCCCAGCTCGCACCACAATCGTTTGATACTTTGTAGTATATTTCTTCATTGGCATCACGCATATCCTGCCAGACCAGGTGGACATTTTGACCAGAAGCCGCTAACGATGGATAATACGAATCGGCACCGTCATTGGTGAGTCTCGCGTCTGTGCCCCAGGTCTGACCGTTATCGGTCGAAGATTTGTAGTACATTTCGAAATTCCCGTCGCGGTTCTCTTCCCAGGCAACATGGACATTATTTGTGGCAACGGCGACACCTGGTGCATTCGAGAAATTATCGTTCTCGGTCAATCTCGTTTCAACACCCCATGTAATACCGTCATCGGTTGAACGCCTGTAGTAGATCTCGTTATTCGTGAATCCGTGACGTGAGTCATGCCACGCCACGTGCACGTATGATTCGTACGCAGCTATTGAAGGGTGTTCAGAAAAGCCCGCCGCGTTCGATACTTGAACCGGTGCTTGCCAGGAATTTCCATTGTCCGTTGACCGGCAGTAATAGACCTCGGTATTACCCATCAAGCTGAAATCTACCCACACGACATGGACATATCCGCCAACAACCGCGACCGAAGGCATACCCTGGGGTCCTGCAACCGAAGTAACGAGCGTATCGTTACTCCATGTATTACCACCATCAGTAGAACCCTTATAGTATACATCGACGTCACCGCCGCGCTCATCCTCCCACACGACATGCACATCTGTACCGCTAACCGCGATCCCGGGCCAGTATGAACCTGCAGCATCATCCGTCAATCTCATGTCTGCGCTCCACATTACGCCGCCATCCTCAGAATACTTATGGTAAATCTCGTAATTTCCATCCCGATTGTCATACCACACGACGTGCACATCGTCATCATAAGCAGCGATACAACGGGCATTGGGGTCAGCCGTGAATGATGAATCATTATCCATTGTCAGCCGGTAATCCGCTTGCCACTGGCCGAAGAGCAAACCTCCCTGCAAGCAGACGAGCAAGAGCGCGATCGACACACCTCTGCCGATACTTCTATAACATACTTTGTCCAGCATCTTTTCCTCCCTTTCGGTTTTTGCAGCCTAACCAGGGCGCAGTCGCATTAGACAATTAGACGATCTCTTCAGCTCACGACACCTGAACAGCAGTATCGTCGTCCTGTCACAGCTCTCTTCACGTGGAGCGGTAAAAACCAATTCACGATGTAGGGGCTTCACTACAGCACTATTTTTTTACTAAAGCCTTGCCTAATGGTTAGCCGCTTCTGGATTATTATACGCATCCCCCTCAACTTCCTCTCACACACCCTCTCACGACAACACGGGGACAGACAACACGGGGACAGGCATAAACTTTTATAACTTTTTGTCCAATAATGAGCCGATATTTCAGTACAATTGTTGCTGACTTCCTTTCTCCACGTTTTCCACTTACTTTTGATAGAATGATAACTCTGGAGCGAGATTGTTACCTGATTTTGACTACCTTCTGAACGATCTTTTCGTCTATCTCTATGAAGTATATGCCACGCGTTATCATAGAGGGTTCCACTACTCTCCCCATGATGTCATAGACGCGATATTTCTTTCCCTCGGGCAATCGCAAAGGACCGCTGACGATCGTCGCACTGAGATTTTCGTATTCCGTCACGGGTTTGGTGATCGGTTCCTCTCCAATACCTACCGGCGCTGTTAGCCAGGGATCGAAATCCACATGATCGCTAACCGAATCACCCAGCCCACCGGGATTGAAATTCGCATGATACGGACCGGTAGCATGTCCCCACCAGTTGTATTCGGCGCTCACCATAATACTCGTATCAATGTTGCACAAACCGTAGCCAGCGTTATCTATTATGTTGTTATAATTGATTAGAGGGACAGAACCATTTTTGAAGCATATACCGGTACTACAATTGGCAGCAATGGTGTTACCGGTGATGAGTGGGTCCGAATTGTCGCAATCGATACCGCCGCCTTCAACAGCATTATTAGCGATGATTGTGTTCGAAGTGATGATCGGATATGACCAGAAGCAGCCAATGCCACCGCCTTTCTGCGCCGAGTTGCCAGTGATCGTGTTGAGCGTGATGTAGGCTTGAGAAAATTCGTAGCAATAAATGCCGCCACCGTAGGCAGTTGCCGTATTACCAGTGATCGTATTGCCGGTGAAAACAGATATCCCGCCGCCGCTGCTATGGAATATCCCACCGCCGCACAACGCATGGTTATCTGAGATAGTATTGCTCGTAACCACCGGTAGACTAATGAAGAGATTCATTCCGCCGCCATAATGCGCAGCCGTGTTCCCGGAAACGACATTTTCTACGATTGTCGGCTCGCTTTTCCAGCAACTTATCCCCCCACCATCATGACCAGCCGTGTTGTTGCTAATGGTGTTGCCGATTATCAATGGACGACCATACACACAACCGATACCGCCGCCATCTTGATATGCATGATTGCCGACTATTGAATTGTCAATGATCATGGGTGATGCGAGGTAGTAATTGACATATATACCTCCACCATCCTCGGAAGAGTAGCCGTGCTGAATAGTGAACCCCTTGATCACGGTTGTTGAATCTGTTGCAGTCTCGAATACTATCACACTTCCGGCGCTGTCTCCGTCAATAATCGTCGTATCGCGACCTAGTTCGCTGACCAGATCTATACCCTGGGTGATTGGCCAGACAATGTTTTCGTTATAAATACCAGGACCGACAAGCACCGTGTCATTTGCGGCACAACAATAGAGTGCAGTTTTGATCGAATTGAGCATAGAATCAGGGTGCACGTACCAGGTGGTTGCGAACGCCATGGTAAAAACAAATAAACCTACGATTCCAACTACTAAAGAATCTCTCTTCATATCTACCCCGCTACTTGTAACAACAAACCGACAAGCAGACTAAAGTGAATACTGTTTTTACAGAATTATATGCTGGAAGTCGCGGCTGTCAAGAACACCGATGGCAGCCAGTGGCATATAACCAACCCCCCGGGTCTATCGTATCAACAGCACCTTCTTTGTGGCACTATAGTCTCCTGCCTCAAGTTTTATAAAATACACACCGCTGGGTACCCTCCTGCACGCATCATCAACGCCGTTCCAGACAACCGACGACTGATAACCGATAGCAGATGACGGTACAAAAAACGACTTCACCAGCCGTCCACAGGCATCATAGATTTTGAGCCCCATGTCCCGTCCATAGGACAAGGATTCTCGCCCTTCCAGGGCGGAACGCTCTCCGCTATGCTCTATGCCAAAGCTGACCGTTGTCAGCTTCGAGAACGGATTCGGACTAACCCACAATACTAGCACTCCAACATGCTTACTCGATTGTTCTTCGTCTTCATGTATTGCCATCAGTGAGTCGCAATATAAGTTTTTTGCATCACGTGCCTGAATTGCCAGCATTAATGTGTCGGCACTACTGTAGGGAGCAGCAATCAATGCAATCACGATTTCTTCTATGCCGCCGGGTGGAATGCTAAATGGACCGCATGACATCAACGTACGGTGGTCATCAGGTCCATAGGGAAGTGAGTCATACGGCTCATAGACGCCGGTTCTGAAATTGTAACCGGCCATAGAAAGATACCTCTCATAGTCAAGATTAGGTTCAAGATTAAGCGTAAAAAGCTTGTGAGCTGTGCAACCTACATTGCTGGGGGTTTTGATGAATAACACACCCGCTGCGACAGTATCATTGCTGTAAATAGACGTTGTACCGTAGAAATAGCCTAGATTTTCGACGAGAAAACTATCTTGCGGACTTGGGTAAAACCATTTATGCAGAATGAGTCCATTAAAAAATCCGGCGGGCTCCAGACAATCAGCATCCCACATAACTGCAAAAATCGCATTTTCTATTGTGTGTGTAGTGCAATTCTTGATCTCATACTTGAGAAATATTACGTCATCAACAGAGACAAATGTATCAGCGAATGTCGTTTGATATATTTCGATGCCTATTGGTCTGCCATCACCCGCTATGTGCAGATTCGAATCCAGATCATTATAGCAGGACCAGGATTCTTGAACAGTCAGCGGTATCTGGGGAGCCATAGGAAAGATATCGAGATTTGGTGGCCAGTCACCTGGATGCATGTATACCCTTACTTGCGGGTCAAGCGGGTTCTGATGCCCCAAACCTGGGCCAAACTCTGCTTCGCCATCATGCGGGCCATAACCAAGGGTTACCAATGTCTCTGATTGCGGCGATATCGTACCGAACCACACACCAGCACCATAAAATGGTATGCTCTCAGGCAGCCAGTAACTACCAATGCCGCCAAGCCTTCCGTAATTGGTAACTTCAAGTATCCAATTGTTTACGTCATGCGTATCCGCGTCCCAAATACTGAAGCACACAAGTGTAACTGCCAATACTGCCTGCATGTTCTATCTTAACAACGATTCGTGAAATATTTGTGAAAATTCTATTCACCAAATATATCTTGATTTTCATTACTTTCGGTGTATACTTAAGGGCACATTGCGAAGGAGGATCTTTTGATAGGATCATATATGATGAGCAAACTGATAATCATTATCATGATATTTTTCATTATTGACAGTTATTCCTTTGCCGAAAGTACAGAAGGAGCAGATATGAAAACACTTACAATTCGCTGGCAGCGGCTTGTTGATAAAAACGGGCAGACCTGTGAGCGGTGCGGCTTAACAGAAAAAGAGGTTCAGAAGGCATTTGGAGATCTCGAGAAATCACTCACCCCACTCAGCATAAAAGTCGCTTTAGAAGAGAAAGCACTGGATTCAGCGACTTGCGCCAAAGATATTTCCGAGTCAAACCGCATATGGATTGGTGACCGGCCTTTAGAAGAATGGCTGGGCGCAGTGGTCGGCGAAAGTAATTGTGAATTTTGCTGTGAAGAGCTTGGTCCTGAAGTAGAGTGCAGGACGGTCATAGTTGAAGGCAAGACGTATGAGACAATTCCGGCAAGCCTGATAGTAAAGGCCGGGCTTCTTGCAGCCTCGCAACTACTCAGTGTGGAATCAAACAAGCCATGCTGTGGTGAGAAGCCCTCCAGCGGCTGTTGTCCGACAACTGACACTGATTCAGATCAACCTTAATGGAAAAGACAATATCGCTCAATACCCTCTGATACACTCATAAAGGCGGGAATTGAGAGGTTAAGAAGTTTAGAAGTCAAAGCAGTCACAGAACGCTGTAACAACATTTCGAATCCTTCGACTTCGCTCAGGACTGACGTTTGGAATTGCGAAATTAACAAGGAACGTCAGTATGGTTGTCCCTGATTAGATTGCCACGTCGCTTCGCTCCTCGCAATGACGGGGTGGCGGCTGAGTTTGTCCCGCCCGCTCCTATGAAACGGGAGATGTCGCACAAAAAAAAGGAGTGATCGTTGAGTCACTCCTTTTAAGTTGGAAAACTATCTCAGGATTTCATTGTTCGTCAGATTTTATTATTATGATGCTCCACAGTTATTACTACTTTTCCTCGGGCATGTCCTTTTCCAAAATACCGAAGAGCTTCAGCAACCTCGCTCAACGGGTAACGTTTGTCTATAACAGGTTTTACTTTGCCGGCCGCAAAAAGCTCTTTCATAAAAGCCAAATCCTTGTTTGATTTATGCATCAGGATACCCATTTTCTTAGTCGTGGTCATTGAAATCAATGGTCCCAGAAACATGACTTGGAAAATGCGAGCCGTGGAACCTCCGACCATGACATAAATTCCCATGGGACTTAATGCGCGATTGTAATCGAACACCGAATGATGTGCCGCAAAATCAAGAATCCAGTCATAACGCTGCCCACTCTTGGTGAAATCTTCCTGAGTGTAATCAATGACGTAATCTGCACCGATCGAGCGCATCATGTCCAATTTCCTCGTGCTGTCCACACCAGTCACTTCAGCCCCGAATGATTTGGCAATCTGGACCGCAAATGTACCTGCACCACCACCCGCACCATTAATCAAAATTTTTTGTCCTGGCTGGATCTGTCCTTTATCGCGAAGACCCTGCAGGGCAAGGACTGCCGCTTGAGGTACGGCCGCTACTTCCTCGAATGTCATACTGGTCGGTTTCAACACCAATGCATTTTCACGAGCACATACATATTCGGCAAAACCGCCAAAGCCACACCCGGATAAGTCCCCGAATACCTCATCACCTGGCTGAAACTGCCTTACGTTTCTGCCAACCGCTTCAACCCGTCCGGCTATGTCAGATCCGAGTATCTTGATTTTTGGTTTTAGAAGCCCAAAAAACAGGCGGTTCATGAACGGCTTACCTCTCAGAAGACCCCAGTCCCAGTCATTTACAGACGCTGCACGAACTTTGACCAGTACTTCGTTATCCTTGGGAGTAGGCTTTTCTATATCCTCCAGATGAAGAACCTCAGGTGGGCCATATTTTTCATAGACAATAGCTTTCATTTTGTTTGAATTCATTCTTTCCCTTTTGTTTTGCTATCATGCTCCACAGCGATGACTACATTTCCTTTCTTGTGTCCTTTTTCAACATACCTGTGAGCCTCAGCAGCCTGCTCCAACTGATAGTGTCTGTCAATGACCGATCTTATCTTTCCCGCCTCAATGAGCTCTCTGAGGAATGTGAGATCTTCAATTCTTTTTGCTATTCCAAATACTACTTTCTTGCTACTTGCTATTGAGGTCCAAAGCGCTGTCATAAGAGGCCAGTCAACTGTAATATAGATCCCTTTCTGCTTTAGCGAGCCTTTGCAGCCCGAAAAAGAAGTCTTTCTTACCGCGTCGAAAATGATATCATAGGTCTTACCGCTCTTGGTAAAATCCTCCTTGGTATAATCAATAACCTTGTCGGCACCAAGTGATTTCACCATTTCGATATTCGTGGTACTGCATACCCCGGTCACCTCTGCCCCAAAATACTTGGCAAGCTGTACCGCAAATGTACCTACACTTCCAGAAGCACCAAAGATAAGAACTTGCTGTCCACTCTGGATATTGCCTTTTCTCAGAAGATGCAATGCTGTCAGTCCGCCAATGGGAACGGCAGCGGCTTCTTCGTAAGTCATATTGGCAGGTTTTATCGCCACCGCGTCTTCAGGCAGACATTTGTACTCAGCATAAGCACCGCCAAAACTGGTCCCCCAGAATATTCCAAAAACTTGGTCACCTTTCTTGAATAACCTCACATCTTTGCCCACTGATTCGATTTCCCCGGCCAGCTCATTCCCTGGTATGGTTTTTCTTGGTTTCCTGATACCATACATGATTCGCCCGGGGACAAAGAACCAAGGAGAGAATGTTGAGCTTCGAATCCACACATCCCCTGATGTCACCGTGGTTGCATGAACTCTTATCAGCACTTCTTTGTCCTTCGGACTCGGCTTTTCTACTTCTTTAAGCTGAAGTACATCAGGGGGTCCGTATTTTGTGCAAACGATCGCTTTCATTTTAGTATCCTTCCTTTAGCAAATATCGTCTTATCTGTTTCCACTAGAAGACATGCCATCCAAGGTAACGTAGATAGCACACTGTTATCGATTTCCTCATTCTGTTAACTTTGCCGATATCGCATCGAAATACTTCTTGTATGCCTTCCTCGCATCATCAACAATGACTTCGTCTTCGGTGCCGCGCCAGCCAGGACTACCAAGACAGCCGCCGCCAGTATCATACGTCTGCGCTATATATCGAAGTTTAACCTTCGTCTTCTCTTCCTCTAGTGCATCAATATTGGCGCTCATTTTTCTCCGGATACCGCTGCCAAGAAATAACTCTTCTTCAAAGCTGACCGGTCCTTCCAACCATTCTGTCGTGATTATTCCGACTTCTCTATCCACGCTACCTATAAACCATCCAGCGTCTTCTAAGACATCAACAACAGCATTGAATGTCTGCGCGTATGAGGCGTCGAACGTGACCGTTTGCATTTCTTCTCTTTCCTCTTGCGGGAGAGATCCAACGGTTGCGCAAGCAGATAAAACAAGTAAAATTGGTGCACACAACATGCATTTCATGATACCCCCTGTCTTTGTTATACTGAATCGATGGAACACAAACTGACCTTGATTTGCAGTGTAATTATAGAGTATTATAGTGCGACAAATTCTAATGTCAAGGAAAGGACGCCATTAACTCCACATGTCTTCTGATCGCAGAAAGGAAATGAGGTACGCAGATAATTTTTTGAGAATAATAATCTTTTGAGTTAAATAAACATTAATGCCAGAGCAATCGTATCAAGTAGATCAACGTATGGTAAGGCCGTTGTTCGGGGATATGTAAAATGTTTAGCTGAAAGTCCCGTTTCGATTTCTATTGTGTAATTAGCAAAACGGGAGTTGATCCCGATTGCCCTCCAATTCCTCTCACGACTGCTTTCTTACCACGTACTTCTGTATTATTTCAGCAGCTTTCTAAGCCAATCCAAATAATTCTCACCGTAAAGATCTTCTTGTATTAATACCTTGTCCAGTAACGTACGAAGATATGTATTGGAATCAATCCAGGGTTTGAATACCGTTGTTGCCCACGACATGTATCTATCTACATCCTTGGTCATCAATAATTTTTGATTTATTCCATTTTGGTATACAGTGCTAAGCAACCTCAGGTAATGAAAAAATATCGCTGCATAGTATCCGAATTCTTGATATTCATTCTTAGGAATATTCAGCAGAGTAGTGTATGGCCCACCAATACCGTACTGCCCAATTTCCGAATTGACAATATTGGCTTGTTGTGTGAGGGCTTTGTATATAGAGTATACCTTGACCTTCTTGTTATGTCTATATCCCAACCAGGCCAGATAAACCAGCGCGGTGGCTGATACAATAGATGCTACGGCTACAATTATTTGAACAATTGGACTCATAATATACCTCCTCTTCATTGATTACGGAGATACAACAACTTGATACAATGACAAACACCTTACCCTATCTTATCTTAACTATCTTCTGAACGACCTCTCCATCTATTTCCAGAAAATAAATACCTGGTTGTATTTTATCGGGTTCCACAACCCTCCCCGTGATGTCAAAGACTCTGCATTTCTTGTCTTCGGGTAATCGCAAAGGACCGCGGAAGATAGTTGCATCAAGGTATGCTTTGTGCACTGGATTCGCAACGTCCTCTCGAATCCCCGTTGATGAATACTTGATCGTCGCATAGTCATCGTTATTGCTTGGGCCCCAGCTCCTTCCCGTTACAAAAGCGTTACCATCACTATCAATGGCAAGATCGTTTGCGAAATCACCCAGACCGGCGTCATACCTCATCACCCACAGCTCCACACCCTGCGAATTATACTTTATTGTTGCATAATCTTCAGAGGTTCCGGAACCAACACTATATCCGGTGACATAAACGCTAACTGACGCATCAACCGCGATTGCATTTGCCTGATCCCAACCACTGCCCGGCCCATCATATCTTGCTACCCATTGCTCCACACCCGAAGTGTCATATTTCACGGTCGCATAGTCGTAGCCAGTGCCAGAGCCCTCACTCCTTCCTGTGATATAGACATTCCCCATGTCATCAATCGCGACTGCGATCGCCAAATCCGTGCTATTCCCGGGTCCGTTATACCTAGCCACCCACTGCTCAACACCTAGAGAATCGTACTTCACCGTCGCATAATCCTCGGAAGTGCCGGAACCAACACTATATCCCGTAACATAGACATACCCTGCGTTGTCGACCACTATCGCATGTGCCATGTCATAGCCATTCACTGGTCCATCATACCTTGCTACCCACTGCTCCACACCCGAAGCATCGTACTTCACCGTCGCATAGTCGAAACCGGTGCCCGAACCAGTACTCCCTCCGGTGACATAGATACCGCCTGATGAATCATGTGCAATCGCACTTGCCCAATCCGTGCTGTTACCCGGGCCGTTAAACCGTGCCACCCACTGCTCCACACCCATGGAATCATACCTTACTGTTGCATAGTCTTCTGAGGTATCACAGGTGTAGGAAGCATCACTCTGTCCTGTGACATAAACATTGCCTCCGTCATCAACTGCGATGGCATATGCCGCATCGTAGTCATTACCCGGACCATTATACCGGGCCACCCATTGCTCAATACCCGAGGCATCGTACTTCACCGTGGCATAATCTTCCCAGGTGCCAGAACCGTCACTCTGTCCCGTTACATACACATTGCCTGCAGTATCGAGCGCAATCGCCATTGCAATGTCAGCGTAATTGAACGGTCCGTTATATCTCGCTACCCATTGTTCAGCACCCGAAGAATCGTACTTCACCGTGGCATAATCTTCCCACGGACCTAAACCGCAACTCGGCCCGGTGACGTAGATATTGCCTGCGTCATCAATCGCGATTGCAGACGCCGCGTCATAGGCATTGCCAGGGCCATTGTACCTTGCCACCCACTCTTGAGCAGGGCATACTATCGGGAGAATTAACAAAACAATCGTGTACAAATAACGTATATTTACATACACAGTTCCTCCTTGATTTTTACAGCGCATGAAATTGTAATCCACCCGCCCCAGTTGTCAACATCAGTAATTGTGATGATACAAATGCGGCGGCAAATCACAGATCTACGGATGGTAAGTCTGTTATTTGGGGACTCGTAAAATCATCCGGATCTAACTGAGATCATATTGTCACTCTACGGCCTACTGTTGCCTACATGATATTGGGTTCAGTCAGTATAAGGTTGAGTCCTCAGAAGATAGACATGCGCAATAGTGTCAGAGATTTCTGTGTATCCGACAAGCATAAAACCCCCGTCACTGACTCTCTGTGCGGAATTACAAACATAAGACCCTTCTTCCTTGTAATTCTCCACCCAAATGATGTTACCGGTTCTATCAACCTTCATTAAGAAAGGCCCAGGTCCCAAGCAACTCGATGGGTTCCACCCAGCAGAACCCGCAAGAATATACTCTTCGCCTCCCGCGTTTTCGACATAGCATCCAGTACCTGTGCGTATGTGGTATGACTCTTCCCAAATCTGATTCCCCTGGGTATCTGTTCCCACGACATACAAATAGCACTGTCCTTCGTCCCGATAGTGACCTACAACTACATATCCACCGTTGGCAGTTTCCGTAATTGCTGATCCGAAATCTTCATACTCAGTTCCAATGGTTGTTGTCCAAGCACTATCACCATTCCAGTTGGTTTTAACCAAAAGAATATCATTCTTTGTCCCAAGAGATTCTGCTTTCGTGCCTACGAATATATAACCCCCATCAGATGTGCAATGTCCATTGAAAAGCCCATTTCCTCCATAGGTCCGGGTCCACAACACATTTCCCTCCATGTCTATTTCGAACACGAATGCACCGCTTCCGCTCTGCAAACCGATAACAACAAAAGATCCGCCCGGTGTTCGTAAAAGGGAATATGCTGCCTCGTCGCCAGCGCCACCATAGGTTCTTGTCCACACCGTGTCACCATCTGCACTGACCTTCAAGAGGTAGATATCAGGAGCGCCTGGAGTGCCTAAGCCAAACGATTCTGTGATCCCAAGCACGAAATAGCAGCCATCATTTGTTTCTTGTACGCATGTCCCGATATCCCATCCGTCACCACCGTAGACTTCTGTCCACATTGGAGCACCATCATCATATGTTTTCAATACAAATATGTCAGGATCACCAGTCACGGATGGACTCGTGCCACCAGTGACGACAAAACCATTATCTGACGTTTCCTGAACTGAATATCCAATATCATACCCGCGGATGGCGTATCCATAGTTCCACATCCCCGCGGGACCAGATTCATACGTATCGCAAGCTGTGGCAAAAAGGAAGGCAGTTACTTCCAGAGCATAGAGGAACCAATATACTATTCTCATACTATATCCAACCCTATTCATTATACCATCATATTAACCAGTATCGATCTGTCAAGCCAGTTAACACCTCCAGGCTAACGATAATTCAGCGTTATAGTTATCAAAGAGAAATCATAGCCAAATTACCAAATAGTAAGCCCGTTGCTCTACCGGGCACAAATGTGGCACAACGATCACCCATCAGAAAACAGATAGTCTGAAATCGTTGTGATTAGGGCTTTTGAAGTAGGTACGTCATTATGTCCCGTGGTTTATTAGTCCAGTGTGCATGTTTTTTATTTACAAAGCGAAAGACAGAGAAGTGTCTTAGTTGGAATAGGTGACCCCATGGCTAACCATCGGCAATGGGACACCACTATGGTCTTGGCCGATACAGCAACGATTACCATATTGGGTGATAAGATAAGCCTTTATGGTGGTTTAGACGTGCTCATCACTGCAACTAATGGTGCCAGCTTATTTCCTGGTGACGAAGGCAACGTTAGAGGGGATGGTCGAGGCTTCTGGATTGCCAGATCAAAGACTCATCGAGCGATCAAACTGGGCTACTGGTAAAAAAGATAGATCTTCGCAAAAATTAGAATTTGTAGGACGTCCGGAGCGATACTACAATACTACAAAATCAAGATATATTGTTGAAAAATCGAGCTTTGTCACCTTTTTGCGAATTCTGTCCATTGGAGGTTCCGTCCCGTTCCCGGGACGAGATCCGTAGACTCTCGTAGAGGCCACGTGACTCTACGGAGATACTCGCTTCCTTTGTTTTCAAACTATAATAATGCAGAAGCGGTAGAATTCTACGTAATACCGTACGTTCTAAAACTCAAATGTCACACCTGTCCCGCATCGAGTGTTTCCTGGAAAAGAGCGGGAAATCCATCACAAGGGGGGTCGGCGGAAGCCAAACCCCCCTTATTTTAACAACAGGAACTTTTGTTAACAATCAAAAAAAACTGCACCTTGCGAATTCACATAAAAATCTTATACTGCAAATTATTGGTGTATTTACCTGACCAACGAAAAGGAGGTGATTTGCATGCCGTTTTCAGATGATACTGTAAAGAAAGCGTGGCAACAAGCAAATGGCAAATGTGAGTGTCGAAGAACCACACATATGCATGGTAATGTTCTGTGTAACAAAGAACTTGTATGGGAAAATAGAGGCAGAGAAGGTCGTGGAGCATGGGAGGCTCATCATATCAGTTCTGATGGTGGCGACAATCTCAGTAATTGCGAGATTCTATGTTGGGAATGTCATAAAGGGACTTTATAATTGAATCCGCGTAAGCCGTTAAAAAATACGGAACTGTTATTTTTCGATGAATTCTGTCCATTGGAATACCCCCCGGATACGTGGCGAGACTGCTCGACATTCGTGGAGTCGTCGAGACTCTACGGAGGTACTCGTTTCCTCATGAGAATATTGAAAGCAAAAGAGCCATAGGGTTTTTGCACTCCTCATTAAAGATGACAAGTGATATGACGTTATCGACCTTTCTTTTTTCCATCATTATTGGACTTGCGGTCTCCTTCACTTTCTGGATCCTTCTCGTGAAGTCAGGGCCATATCTCAAGGATGCAATAATCTGGCAAACAGACAGAATTGATAAACTATCAGAATTTTACATTAGAATTGAATATACAGGCATTTTCATTTTCCGGAGAGACATATATGATATCAAAATATGGGCAGAACTGAGAGGTCTTCCAAGCACGCATTTTAAGAAGATATTGGGAGAGTATTTTGCCGTCCCACTACCTCTATACAATGAAGGATTTTACCCATTTTTCAAGAACCAAAAAGGAGCATTCTTGGAAATTCCTCTTATACTAGAAGAAAAAGGTTTTTGGAAGGACGTCGTCAAGCAACTAAACAATACCTCATCTCTTAAGAAAAGAATCGACAATTTGATATCAAATTTATCCAGACAATCAGCTGAGGATAAGATCGAACTATTCATGGAAACTCTGAAGACTTACAGTGACATGACTGTGGTAGTTACTTTCCAAGATTCTTTCAGTGGTTTGAGAAAGTCAGTAAGAGCTAAGAAGGGTCGTTTTCTTAAGCTAACTAGCCACATACAGAGTGGAAGGTAAATGAAAAGAATCTATATTATATTTGTGACCAGTCTCGTATTGTATCCAAACGCTTCCGCACAGCGCATCGACGGCGGCGGTGTGAGTGGTGGTACACATGTATTCAATAGTATTAGCATAGAAATGTACCAGAACATTGGCCTTTATGGTAACTTGGTACACATTGACCTCGCTGCAGGATATGTATTCGATGATATGGATATTTCATTTCCAATAGTCTCATCAGGATTAAAAACCTACATTCCTCTTTCTCCGCTGGTGCAATTAACATTTAAGGCAGCAATTGGTATCCAGATCAGCGATTCCACAACGTGGGGATATTTTTGCGAAGCGGGGATTTTAATGGATTTTTCTCTGGGTACAACACCCTATTCACCTTTATTGTATATCGGCAGTGACCTAGGCACTCTGTTCTCTTCGTCACGTGATCTCAAAGCAAGAGTCAAAGGCGGGCTATTTTGGCGCGTAACGCCTTTAGGCTGCCTATTTTATTGATACCTCTCAACGGGTAGACGCGAGCAATGGTAAGTCCGTTATTCAACATTAATTCTACGTAATACCGTACGTTCTAAAACCAGAATGTCACAAAGTTGTCACATGGTGGTCGGCGGCTGAAATGCCGCTGACCACTTTTACAATAGACAGTCGTAATTTGCAGGACGATTGAATATACCAATCGGTTGGAAGATTTAGATAAATCTGAAGAATTTCAGCCATTGACAACACCGATGTCAATATTATAATTATTATATGGAGTAAAAATGGTGTATTTGTGTACACTCTCAAACCTGATATTTAAAAGAAAATCAGTATTTGTCTTTTGTACTTTGTTTTCAATAGCAAATCTTTTTGCCCTTCAAGAATCAGGCCCAATATCAAGAGGTGGTGAGTTTCTTATTGATACAACTGTGGTCTATATGCCGACACCTAATACACAAAACATGCCTGCAATATCATTTGATGGAACAAACTACTTTGTGGTCTGGTTTGATACCCGTAGCGGTTATCCTTACGATCTTTACGGTGCGAGATTAACTCAGTCCGGTGGATTAGTTGACCCAGGTGGGATTACCCTAACAACTGTTGCAGTGCAACCCATGTACCCCTCGGTCGCCTTTGACGGCACTAATTACTTTGTCGTCTGGCAGGACAGACCTACTGGAACCAGTATCAACAACATCTATGGTGCGAGGGTAACAACAACTGGGATACTATTAGACTCAAGTAGAATTGTCATATCGGAAGCAACAGGTGATCAGAGTGCTCCTTCTGTCGTCTTTGATGGCACGAATTATCTTGTAGTCTGGCAAGACAAACGTAGTGGTTACTATGATATTTATGGTTCAAGAATAAATCAAAATGGCGTAGTATTGGACCCCAATGGATTTGTCATCTCGGAAGCTACAAATGACCAGATTTCCGCCGGTGTGTCATTTGATGGAGCAAACTGCTTTGTGGTATGGGAAGACAAACGGAGTGGCTCGTCTGATATTTATGGCGCTCGTGTGAGTCTTGCTGGTATACTTATTGATTCATCTGGTATCCCCATATCAACCGCCCCAAACGACCAAAAATACCCTACCATAGCATTTGATGGTTTCAACTATCTTGTTGCGTGGGAAGACTATCGTAATGACTATCATGGTGATATTTATGGTGCAAGAGTTAATCAAAATGGAGTGATAATTGATCCCTCAGGAATTGCCGTATCCACTGCTGCAAATGACCAACGCTTACCTGACATTTCATTTGATGGTACGAATTATTTCGTAGTCTGGGAGGATGCTCGGAGCGCGGATTGGAATATCTACGGCGCTCGCGTGAATCGGTATGGAGCAGTTTTGGACCCGGGCGGTATCGCTATTTCTGCAGTAGCAATGTCTCAGCGAAATCCTGCCGTTTCGTTTGGTGGCACAAACTACCTTATAGCATGGGAGGATTGGCGTAATAGTAGCTATAGAGACCTCTACGGTGCTAGAGTCAATCAAATCGGTGTGGTTCTAGATACAGCCGGTATTCTAATATCATGTGCTATAAATAGTCAAGATAATGCTTCGATTGCCTTTGATGGTACCAATTACTTGGTAGTCTGGCAAGAAAATCATAGCGGGTGGTATTCTATCTATGGTGCCAGGGTGAGTCAGAGCGGAACAGTCGTAGATCCAAATGGCATTCTGATTGCAGCTGGTGGTGAAAACCCCTGTGTTGCATTTACTGGCACAAATTACCTTGTTGTATATCAACGATCTTCTAATATCTATGGTACCCGTGTGACTCAAAATGGTGTAGTCTTAGATCCAGGCGGTATCCCCATATCAACCGCACCCTCTGACCAATGGTTTCCTTCTGTAACTGCAAGTGGCACAGAGTACTTTGTAGTATGGCATGATTGGCGCAACAGCAACTGGGACATCTATGGTACCCGTGTAACTCAAAATGGTGTAACCTTGGATCCTAGTGGCATCCCAATATCAACCGTACCTTATACTCAATGGTTCGCTTCAACGGCGTTTGACGGTCTAAACTATTTTGTGATATGGCAAGATGGTCGCAATTCACAAGACACACGTTGGGATATTTACGGAACACGGTTAGACCAGTCAGGTACAATCCTTGACCCGACAGGGATTGCCATATCAACGGTTGCCTATGATAAATGGTATCCTAGAGCAGCATTTGATGGTTCATGCTATTTTGCTGTCTGGCAAGACTACCGTAATACAACCTCGGACATTTACGGTGCGCGCATGAATCAAGGTGGCGTAGTTATCGACACCAATGGTATTGCTGTATCGTGCGTAACAGACAAACAGTCACACCCCGCTATATCTTTTGACGGCACGAACTATCTTGTCGTCTGGGAGGACCGTCGTAGTGGTTTATTTACGGATATTTACGGCGCTCAAGTAGGCGTTTCAGGCGCAGTAATTGATTCCACTCCCATATCAATTCAACCAGGAGATCAAATTTCTCCATGCTTGGCGCATGGTTTAAGTAACGAACTACTTGTAGCATATCCAGGATATACTGATTTTATCAATGGCAATGGAGTAAATACATTTCGTATCTGGGGAAAATCCATCTACACAGACGATATTCATCCTCCCAGTATTCCAACGCAGGTCGCACCGCCCAACAACTACTGTACTAACGATACTACTGTTAGTTTTATTTGGCAACATTCAGAAGATACAGGCTCGGGCATACAATATTACGTTCTCCGATATGCAGACAATTCGATTTTCTACCCTGCCGACAGCGTGAGTTTGGTTGATACTTTTTTCATCATTAATCTAACCGATACAACTTATTACTGGCAGGTGAAAGCAGTAGATAATGCAAATAATCATAGTGACTGGTCTGCAGCAAGGTCTTTTATTATTGATACACATCCACCAGGGATACCGGTATTGATCTTTCCAGAAAATGGTTGTTGGCTTCATGACACTTCTATTGTTTTTGCGTGGGGATCACTAACAGACAGAGAGCCAGAGAAGAATCTTTTTAGGGGCGCGCCAATTATGTACATCCTTCAAATTGATACCGCCAGCAGTTTTGTGAACCCACTAATCGTTGACACTACTCAAGAAATGAGAGATACAGTGTATCTTCCCATGGATGGATATCGATATTACTGGCGAGTAAAAGCATATGATCTGGCTGGGAATCAAAGCAGTTTTTCTTCTCATTGGAATTTTCGAGTTGACTTTGTACCACCAACCTCCTTTAGCCTAAGTGCGCCAATCGATTCAATAGCGCTCTCTTTGTTGAGACCAACGTTTATTTGGCGAACCGCGAGTGATAGTCTAAGCGGCTTGAAGAATTACGAAATCTATATTAATGATAGCCTTAAGCACGTCGGTGTTGACACCGCCTGGACAGCAGATCACGATCTATTGGAAGGTTATAGTGACTGGTGGGTTGTTGCCTATGATAGTGCAGGCAATTCACGGCAGTCCAATGAAATATGGACTGTCCTTATTGACACAACTTCGCCTTCTGTAGTGTCTTTAATTTCACCAACAAATCAAAGCTACGCGAATATCAGCACAGTTAATTTTGTCTGGCACGAAGCGAATGACAACTTGAGCGGCGTTGACCATTACCTTCTTCAATATGCACTGAATAGCACTTTTTCTCTTGGATTGGTTGAAACAACTTTAGTTGACACCACATTAACCGCCTATTTATCGGACACGGTTTATTATTGGCGAGTTAGATCCGTTGATGTCGCCAACAATGAGGCCGATTTTTCCCCAATCTGGCACTTTGAGATTGATACAATAATACCAATAACACCTACGCTGCTTTCGCCGATCAATGGTGTTATTTTAGAGGATACGCTTGTGGTTTTTGAGTGGACTACGGTTACGGACCTTGCCTTTTCTGATGCACGTCAGCCGAAGAGAAATGTTGAAAGATCGGCACCATTTTCGAAAGTTCTATTGTCTCCAATTCACTATGTAATGGAACTTGATACGTCCCTCAATTTCGTTTCACCAATGGTAAGCGACACTTTGGACACCACAACGGCTACTTTGCCTCTCTGCGAAAACTATCCTTTTTACTGGCGCGTAAAAGCATATGATTGGGCAGGGAATCAGGGTCCTTATTCGAATCCTGACAGCTTCGGCATTGATGTTGGGCCGATAGTCGAATCCACTACTGTTTGGATCGACACATCATTTGCAGGGCCATTTGAAGTATCAACCAAAGTACATGACAGGTTTTCCGGCGTTGATTCAGTAATTCTTTATTATAAGAGAGATGAGGATTCTGTTTGGGTAGCAAAAACAATGGATTCTGCAGGGGTGCCAGATTGGTACGCGGATACGATACCCGAGGTTATGTATTTGGCTGACACCGTTAAGTATTATGTTGAAGCGATAGACAATTCCGGTCATATTGCGACTGATCCATCGGGCGCACCGGAAATTCACTACTCTTTTCGTGCAAATTATTATCCGGGAGTTATGGAAATTGAGGTAATGTCAAAGGCTTTTTCAATTAGCTTGAAAAGCAATCCAGCGAAAGATAGAGTCCTTTTTCATTTGACTCTGCCAGAGGATGTATTTATTTCCTTGACTATTTATGATGTTAGTGGTAGGTTGGTCGGTAGACCTATCTCTGCTAAAAAATCTGCTGGCCATTATGAAATCCCGTGGTACGCGAAAACAGAGGCTGGTGTGTACTTCTATACACTTGAGTCTCCGTGGCAACGAGAAGCTGGGAAGTTTGTGATAATTGATTAATAACCAATGCATTGCTGCCTATTGATAATCTCATTGCCACTTTAGTCGCCGTTTTCTCAGCATGTGTTGCGCTCTGCGCCACAGGGATCCCCCCAATCACCCAAATTCACTCCCTAAGAAACCATGCAATACAAGCAGGCACAGATATGACACACCACCCACATCTCCGAAAACAGATAGTCTAAAACCCCTTTCAATCGTGAGCTTTAGTACAAGTGTATAAAAGTACACTACGGTTTATTAGTCCATTGCTCACACACAAATGGCCATTAGGTCAGTGATTCATCATGTCATTAATTGACTATCCCGCCAAAATCGTTATAATAACAGCGGTCAGGTATCTGTCATCCGTTAGCTGATATCGGTTCGGCGCCTGTAGCTCAATCGGATAGAGCAACGGATTTCTAATTCTGAAAAAGCCATACTACAATACTACAAAATCACGATATATTGTTGAAAAATCGGGCTTTACCATCTTTTTGCGAATTCTGTCCATTGGAGATTCCGTGAATTGTTGCACACTTTCGTGCAATGAAATTCACGAGAATACTCACTTCCTTTATTATCAAATTATAATAATGCAGAAGCGGTAGAATTCTACGTAATACCGTACGTTCCAAAAGCCGAATGTCACACTATAGTCCCGCATCATATTTGTCTCTTTGAAAAAGCGGGGAATCTGTCACAAGGGGGTCGGCCTACGCCGACCCCCTTGCTGTTGTGATAGCCCGCCATTAGCGAATCAACCCGATCTTAGCTTCTCTAAAATAGTTGGCTGTGTTGTGCTCTCCATTCTTCTTCCTCGGGGTTACGAATTATACCCCTTTTCTTAAGGGAGCGCAACCCTATGAGTGTCTACTAATTCTTAGCCGACGTGCCCCACATGCGCTGAAACAGAACAGTGTGTAGAATCTGCGACTAAACATTTGCCTCAAAATATAACGCGCTTGACTGGTAATCGATTTGCACTATAGTATATTCAGAAACACAGTCCTGCTCCTTCAGGCAAGGAATGAGATAGTGTGAGCACTTGTTTGTTGTACATTTTTGCAGTAGAAGATGAGGAGGAAAGATGAAGAATGTTTTGTCAGCGATTACAGCATGTCTGTTATTGTGGATCGGTTGCGGTGGCGATAGTGAAGCGCCGGTTATCGAGATCACCCATCCGATCGACGGTTCCATGGTAAGCGGGACCGTCAACATTACTGCCGATGCAAGCGATGATAATGAGGTGGACAGCGTTCAGTTCTACATTGACGATACCCTCAGGTCAACCTCCACAGCAGAGCCGTATGGATATTCATGGGTGACGACCGGTCTCCAGAATCAATCATCGCACACTATTTATGCCATTGCCTATGATGCGGCTGAGAACGAGAGTGTGTCGGGTACCATTTCGGTGATTGTTGTCATTGAGGGCATACTCAAATGGCGTTTCGCAACAGGCAGCAACGTGTTTTCATCACCGGCGATCGGTGCCGACGGTACAGTATATTTCGGGTCATATGATCATTATCTCTATGCGATAAACCCCGATGGCACCTTCAAATGGTCATGCCCAACAGGCGATCAGGTGATTTCTTCGCCGGCGATCGGTACCGACGGTACAGTATATGTCGGGTCATATGATCATAATCTCTATGCGATAAACCCCAATGGCACCCTGAAATGGTCATACCCAACAGGCAATGTTGTATGGTCTTCACCGGCGATCGGTGCGGATGGCACGATCTATGTCGGGTCAAATGATGGTTATCTCTATGCGATAAACCCCAATGGCACCCTGAAATGGTCATACCCAACAGGCAATGTTGTATGGTCTTCGCCGGCGATCGGTGCGGATGGCACAATCTATGTCGGGTCATATGATCATAATCTCTATGCGATAAACCCCAATGGCACCCTGAAATGGTCATACCAAACAGGCGGTTATGTATGGTCTTCACCGGCGATCGGTGGAGACGGCACGATCTATGTTGGGTCATATGATCATTATCTCTATGCGATAAACTCCAATGGCACCCTGAAATGGTCATACCATACAAGCAATTATGTGGTATCTTCGCCGGCGATCGCTGCGGATGGCACGATCTATGTCGGGTCATATGATCATAATCTCTATGCGATAAACCCCAATGGCACGCTGAAATGGTCATACCAAACAGGCGATCAGGTGTTGTCATCACCGGCGATCGGTGCCGACGGTACAGTATATGTCGGGTCAGATGATAATAATCTCTATGCGATAAACCCCGATGGCACCTTCAAATGGTCATACCAATACCAAACAGGAGGTACCGAGTATTCATCACCGGCGATCGGTGGGGATGGCACGATCTATGTCGGGTCATATGATCATTATCTCTATGCAATTCAGGGTATAGGTCCTGTGGCAGATACTCCCTGGCCAATGTTCCATCACGATTTGAAACATACCGGAAGAGTGGATTGAGGCGCTTCTTCAGAATTTCAGGGAAGATACGGAGTTAGGGTCAACACCCAACCTGTCGAAGATCCTACCGTAGGTCCCGTAGGGAGCAAGGGCAAAGGGCTATACTGTTTTAGGGCATACGGGGTCAGACCTGGAAACTAGAAACCAAATCTAGATATCCCGGTCAAGGTCCGGATGACGGATGGTAAGTCCGTTGATTGGGGATGCGTAAAATGTTTAGATATAACCCCATTCCGGCCCGGAAGTCTTGTGTTTCAGCCGAAAAGAAAAATTTGCTGATTATTGATAAACACCCATCATAATGGCGTATATTTTTCGTCGACGGCTTTTACTTCATTGTCGTTTCGCAACTCTTTGACTCAAAAAATACGATTCCAGCTCTATTTGCGGCAATTGGTTTGTGATTTATAGCTTTTGTCATTATATAAATATCCATTTCATTTAATTTAATTTCTTCTGATTCTAACCTCAAAGTGATTGAATTATTTATGACGATAAAAGCTTCATCACTATTAGGGTGATTGTGCATTTGATACTCCCCTGAGTTAATAGCAAATTTGAGGCAATGGTCGTTTACTTCCCAAATAAGTTCGTTCTTATGCTTTACATTATTGACACTATACCACCGCGTGAAGTTTTTTTTGTTAGAAACACACGAGGAATAGTCTTTTATAACTTTCTCCATATTTATTTGAAAAACAGTTGAGTCTTTAGTTTTCTCAAAGCATAAATTCACTGTACGTTTTTTGGCAATTGTTTTATGGATAATCCCTTTGGGTATCATTAACGAATCCAGTTTCTCAAGAATAACTATATGTCCATTCAAGAATTGAATTTCTAGTTCTCCATCTAGCACAAAGAGAACTTCATCAGAATTTTTATGGCTGTGCCAACCGAAAATTGATTTCTCATTCACTGCAAGTCGTACACAGTGATTATTAACCTCTCCGAGTATAACGTTACTGTGAGGTTCATGAAATTCCTTTTCCTTTATTGATATGTTTATTTTATCCATTCAGGAACTTGTTCTTCGGTCAATTTTGACAGCATATGAAATGTCTACGTTTCTAAAGCTGAAAAATGCAATAATAGCTTATTGCTGTTGTTGAAAAATTCCTTAAATGATATATTCACGCGTGACTATATACTAAGGAAGTCAATCTGTCAAGCCTAGCCCACCTCGTCAGGTTATGGAAGTTAGGGTCAGACCTGGAAACTAGAAACTATTTCTGGATTCCCCGATCGAGTCGGGGAATGACATGTGGGTCGTCCGACATGTTGACTCATCCCGAAATTTCGCTATAATCATGACGGATATCTGTGCTTATCACGATCTTTGAGCACTTTGAAAAAGCGCATGTTCAAGGTACCGCCCACGGTGATGAGAGTTTGAATGATGATGAAGATCGCCGGTGGTCGGGGGATATGCGGCCTCCAGGAGGATTTTTGATTTTGTTTCAAAAACCGAGTGGAGAAAAGGGGGTGTCCCCCTTTGCGCCTGTAGCTCAATCGGATAGAGCAACGGATTTCTAATCCGTAGAAAACTACATTTCTCAAGACCCAATTCAAGCAAGTTATTGCCAACAAAATAGTTCGTCAGTTCTGCCTCATGCTGGGAATTCTGGATATTGCCACGCGTTCCGAATAAGATATATCGGAAAATCGAAGTAGCGAGGAAGATGACTTCCACAAATCTTCCACAAGTGCTTACGAAGACTCTTGCCAGAGGTGTTCTACCCTCAGTTCTGGGCGAAAACCTTAGACGAGAGAATAGTAGATCTTTGTGTTATTCTAACCCTCAGGCCATCTAGTTTCTTTTCACCGTTGACCTTATAAAGCATGTAACTATAATAAGACATAAATATATGAAAAAAAGGAAAAATCCGTACCACGCGACTAAGAGCAATATAAGAGTGAAACGATCTTACTGTTTATTTTTAGATATTGTTGGTTATAGTAACTACGTAAATCAGGGAACGAGTCCTACAAAGGATAACTATTTATTCAAGAAATTCCATAGAATTTTTGACAAAGCATCCCTTGATATTAGGTTCAAATCAAAACTAGATCAAAAGCTTGGGGGACCCATTGACACATACCCTTGGCAATTCAAGATATTCTCGGATAATATTGTGATTGGTTGTCCGCTAGACCAACTTCACCATTGTGATGACGAAGATTATTTTGCATTCTTAATTTCCGATATTCAGTCATTCCAATTTAATCTTGCCCTAAGTGGTTTTTTCATCAAGGGTGGATGGTGTATCAATACCTTATACATTGATGATTTTATTGTCTACGGTAAAGGATTAATCGAAGCCTTCAATCTTGAAAGCAAGGCAGAATACCCGTACATATTATTGTCAAACGACCTTAAACAGTTAATTACAAAGAAACATTTAGGTTACTATGCAAAGAAAACAGCTCCCCAATATTATGAGTTACTGCTGGATAATAAAAAGAGGATGTTTGTGAATTATATGGCGATAATATTGGATTGTGAATCTGTACCGTGGGATTTAATCAACAAACATAAGGACATCATTGAAGAAAGAATTGACCAATTCCAGAGCAACAGCAAAATATTGACCATCTATAAATGGGTAGCGTCATATCATAACTATTTCTGTAAAACATTTATTAGAGAGTGTCCTCGTAGATATTTTGTCAGATACAGATATCGCCATCAATTCAGCCGCATACAATAATACTGGTCAATAATAACAAATCTGACGGTCGCTTTACTATCTTCCGGATAAGTCTTCGAACCATAATGCTGTACGAATAGAGCCAACCATCATTATGATCATTATTGCTTATGTGTGACGTTCTGCCTATCATCAAATTCTTCCAAAAAATCGGCAGAAGGAAGAGTCGGTTACAGATCAAACTGTCAGAAAGTGCTGAATTATCGACGTACGGTATTTTATGTTTATACTTGACATTATAGTAGAAGGCATTGACAAAACAAGAAGGTTGGTTATTGTTAAATACTATACTAAGCAGAGCAATGTTATTGAATCATATGCACACTGTATGCTTAAACACATTGGACAGTAACTTATGAGACTATATAGGTGGATATTACTGAATATCTTTTTCCCGTTTGTACCATTCTTATTGAGAATATTTATGCACTACATTAGAGGACACATGCCCTCCAGTCTACAGGAAGTCGCAACTTTACCTGAAATTATCTTCTTTAGTATCTACGTGTGTGTTGTGATCTTGAATGTCAATATTGATGGTAAAAAAGGGGGCTTTGAGACGACAATAAGAGTGTTTATCTGTATTATCTTGGCACTGAACTTCTTTACGATGGGTATGATTTACAGCGATAACCTTGGCGTCAATGTGGTCAAATATGTAGCCCTTGCTACAATTTTCCCAACAATTATTGCACCGATATATAAGTTCCTGTATATACGTAAAGGTGTGCTGTAGATGTTATTCATCACTTATCTTTATGGCATCATTTCAGTATGTCTTCTTGTTTGGGGATTGTTCATTGTCCTGATACTTGTCATGAATGGCATTCTCAGAAGGGTATTAATGAAAAGCGAAAACTTGATTGAATATCACCAGCAGTCCTTACTTAGCAAAAGTCCCAGACGCCTGCTTCTATTCCAAATAAAACCACGAAGGATACGTACATACAGCTCTCTCAAAAGATTACTCGATATTTGTCTCGCATTCATTTCACTTGTAACTCTTTCCCCAGGGTTACTGATTATCGCTGCTTTAATCAAAGTAGATTCTCGCGGTCCTGTTTTCCATAAACGAAATCGAATCGGACTGAACGGCAAGGAATTCTGTGTGCGAAATTTCAGAACCGAAGTTCAGCGAAATCAAGTATTCGGCATGCAATATGAGGTCACAAAATTAGGCCAATTTCTCAGGGCAACTGCCATTGATCAATTACCTGCGTTGCTCAACATATTGACTGGTGACCTGTCCTTTGTAGGCAGGTCAACAATCGTGGAACAGGCGAGCAAAACGATTGAAGTCGCACCCAAGGTGAAAGAGAAACTGCTAAGCATTAAGCCCGGATTAGTAAGCTTGTGGAGTGTAACATATGATCGATTGCATGATAACACTGAGTCAGCGTTAGCTCTTGATTTGGTGTATGCAGACAAAGCATCAGTGGCATTTGATTTGATCCTAGTTTTCAAAGCCTATGCAACAACTTTAGGTATAACAGCTACATTATAGTATTAACCCATTGAAAGAGCATCTAGACATCAACGATGGTTTTGACGTTGCAGGGCGGATATGTACGCGTAATTACTATTAACGAATCATTAAGAGCTATGTTATGCATTTTTGAGCTGCTGCTGAGGCGTTTGTTAGCATACGGTGTAATATTGTGACCAAGATGGCGATAAATAAACTACACGAATATGATATCCTAGCAGAAATAGATGCCGATTTTCCAATCGTCTTCATGCAAAATTATGATCGGCAGCAAATCGAGGAATTGATTAAAGAACCACACAAGCACGATCGAATTTCACTCTCTGATAGATGTGTTTTTGCTCATGAATATGGGCATTTCTATCAAAGAATGTCTACAACCTACGAATTTATTAGTGTTTCTCTCAGACTCGGCATCGAAGAGTACCTGCGCGAACTATTAGCGTTGTACGTCAAACGCCTGAGAAAAATTTCTCTACCCGGTAAACTTGTTATTCCAATTGAAGAAGCGCTAGATGAAAGAATATACGACTTAAATAGATTCCCAAAAGATCTGGCAGCAGAAATGCAGAAATTCTGGTATTTCTTCATGCTTAGGTTATACACGAGAGGTGGTCTATCTTACGATGATGAAGCACGCATGTTTCACAGATATAAGCAAGATTATCATACACCTAAATTATTGACTGCAGATGGATACGTCACGATAGGAGCATCTGTTATCAGCGAGAATTACGCTATGGCTTTTGAGATGGAATATCTGAAACAGTATAGCAAACTATTTCCAAAAGGAGAGATTGACATTGCTGCTAATAGAGTTGAATGTGTACCTACGTATTATTGGTGCCTTTTTGACTATTTAAGTGAAATTGGATTAAACCCTAATAGGAATTTTCTCGCACCGATACTCTTCGATTTGTCATTTATGATTCCTCTGGACTGGATGAAATCTGAGCGGTTCGATGGTTATGTTCTTAATCACCCGGGGATCAGACTGAACACTATTATTGAATACATAAGTAGAAAAGGTATTAAGAAGCTACCAAACCCCCACAGGCAGTACAAGAAATTTGTTGATACAGTAATCAGCGATCTATCCTGGATTCACCCGTTGACCACAGCTAGGATTTTCTCGAGGTTTCTACGAAGTCTCGCCAAATCAAAGAGGTACATCCATGTTCCTGTTGCGCTGAAGCTGCTCAAACTAAGAAAAAGAGAACATGTACTTGCGTCTTTCCCCGCTCTTTTGAGAAGTATCTCAAATCTGCTACCTCCCCCTATGATTGTGAATGAATGTGGCGAGTGGTTTTATGGTACAGGCAAAGACATCTACACGCAAACCGAGGTTAATTGGATGATTCGACATGTAAATCTTAGACATCATATCTATAACATATTCTTCAGAAGGCAGACACCTTATCTGAAATGCCCCTTCATAGGAAGAATCAAACTTATAGAATGTGAAAAGTACACAAGCGGAGATTGCACGGGATTAGTTACCGTTCACTTCTTACGGAATCATAATTGTCTGTTTAGTCAAGATCTGAGAGCCATTACCGGCACTCCGGTTTCTCAAATAATAAACATAGATGAACTATAGTCTACTCTGGATCATTCCAGCAAACCTCCCCACCCAATTCCGCCTGGAACAATTCGTTGCCACCAATGAATATTCTTACAACCCGAGCCAACAGCCGCAACCTGGTCAAAATGGTGCTGTCTGGTGGGTAGTCCAGCAGGTATTCTGAGGAAAATTTGGCAAGAAAGTTACTGTTTAGCCCTTTTATGGTATGGCTCGGAAGTGTACCCAATTCCATACATTCTGAGCAAGAAACTGTCCAAGAAAAAAGAGAGATCGGTGGTTTTGATGGCTAAAGGTTCCTGTTGTCTAACTCATCAGGATGTTATAGACAACAAACAGGCAATAAGGTAATGCGGGTGCCGTTCAGGATTAGGCAATTAATAACCTAAGAGCGAACAGCTCACCATTGGTTCTCTTGGAGAACGCGTTATATGAAATGCGAAAGGAAGTAACTAAATAATGATGTTGTAATAAAGCGATTCTGTTGACATTTCGTAAGAAGAAGATATACTTGTCGAACAATAATGTACGATGTTTATTGGTAATTCAAAAGAGCTCTGCGAATTTTCGTTTCACTAAGTAGCGGCAAATTGCCCTACTTCTGCAGACACGATACATATAGGAGGTGCCAGTTGTGGCAATCGTTTTGGCAATCAGGGATTACCTCTATAATAACGATCGGCTTGGGTTGGGTAACGATATGGGTGAGAAACAAGTTACGGCGAAAACAGCAGATGGAATCTGAACGCGACATTAAGAAAAGAGAAGCTATTGAAAACATGCTTAAATGGCACTCTGAAAGACTTCTCAACAGCGTTCCCAGTGAAGATGCTTTGCGTAGATTATTGGAAATGAGTAGAGATATGGCAGTATGGGCTCCCGATGAAGTATTACTGCATTATTTCAAATTTCTTGAGAAACGGTTTCCTGAAATATTGAAGTCTATTAAGCCGCATGAAATTCATTTAGGCAAGGCGATTTTGGCTTTCCGTCGCGAACGCGGGTTTCCAAATAAGAATGATAAACTCAAACCTTCACAAGTGGCTGCCATTTTTCGGGCGGGCTGGAAAACACCGGTATAGTGTACATAGTACGCATACATAGGACTATTCTGCTCCTGCAGATGTGACTATATAGACACGAAACACGCAAAACATCCCCACCCATTTCCGCCAGGAACAATTCGTTACCACTAATGAGTATTCCTACAATCTAATCCAACAGTCGCAACCTGGTCAAAATGGTGCTGTCTGGTGGGTAGTCCAGCGGGGAGTTCAATTCGTATGTTACCTTGACAACAGCAATGCGTAATATATAATACTTCAAAGTAAGTTTATAGCGAAAAGTAAGGAGGAAATATGCACGAGAGTATCGTATATATGTCAGGCATTGTACTATTGGGAATACAGAATTTAGGATTTGGATCAAACATCCAAAAAGGTAGTGCAGAAACACCACAAATAATGCATCTTGTCGCTAAGCAACAAGCAGAACAGTCGATTAATATGGATGATACTGACAACGCTATTTATTTTGGAGGTTTCATTAGACAAGCGTACAATGGACAACCTCCCTCAGGAACGCAATATAGGGTTAAAGCATGCGTGAACGAAGGAGACACTTTAGTTCAGATAACCACTATTAATGGCAAATTTCTTATGGGGGCTAGTAACTTTACATATCCTGTTCTTGCTGGAGATACTCTTCATATCCTCGCAAAAAGCGAATCAAATCCAGATTACCAAATTTATTATTACTGGATTCTTCGGGAAGAAATGAATAGGATGCCGCCAGCATGTTTAGATAATCCCAATAATCCAAATTTAGCAATCACCCTGAGTATCCATGAAGTTGTCGATACTACTGCTTCGATAAATCCTTCTCAGTTATATGCTGTTTATCAAGTTGAAGGTAGTGCTATTGCATGTACTGTTACAGTGGACACAGTAAATCTGGGAATCATCAAGTATTATGATACCTGGTGTAGCCTTGAAGGACAAGATCCTGAGTTCGGTTTAGGTAGATCAGTTGATATCACTCTTTATAGAATGCTGGGAGGCGATTCTATAGCTGTTTTTGATACTACTTTTCTCTCTGACTCAACCAACACTTTTGAGGGAGTTATGGTAGGACAAGATACAGTTTGGTTTCCGGAATACATAGGACCTATTGGAATTTCTGATTATTCTTACACCGAATCAAAAATACCATTTATGATCTTCCCAACAGTAATACGTGATTACCTAACCGTTACTGGGGTAGATGGAATAGTGATTTATAACGCACTAGGACAGTTGATGGACAGTTACGGTATTACTGGTAGCAGTGTTCTTGATCTCTCAAGGTACTCTGACGGAGTCTATTTTGTGAAGCCATTTCAATTTGGTAGTTTGCCAGTAAAGATAATCAAAACTTGGTAGAAGGAAGGATCAGTGAGAGTGAAGCACATACGTATCATGTGTGTGATATTCTTGATAGCACTGAATAAGGAGGCGTGTATGTATAACACCATGTACCGCGGTGTATCTGCTTTTCTGCAGAAATCTGATGATATTTATATGCTAATCAAACCAAGCAAAAAACTAGCTGATGCGATTTGTCACTCACTTGTATTTCTACTCATCATGATGTCCGTATTCTGCAGCGGTCCCGGTGAGTCTGGGGAATTCATCGAAATCCATTACCATATCAATTGGCTTCAATATGATTTGTCATCAAGTGATAGTCTAGAGCTCAGTGTGTTTACTACTAATAGCTCAGGTACAAAATACGCGTGGTTCACATTGTCTGGTGACGGTGGAGTCTATGTTGGAACACCATCAACCATCCCGGAAGGCGATACCGTCTGGTCTGTATTGACATGGAAACCTAGTCCTGCCAATATCCCTGCGTTCAACCAGAAGTACAAAATCACAGCCTATATGGATACGAGAGCACAACCAGCGGCAAATCCGGAGTTCGTTTCCACACGTACTGTCCCGTGCTCGCTGTACCTTGAAGGATACACAATGCAAAAGTGGTCTGGTGATTCACAGAGGGTAAGGCTCTACGAATCATTGGATGATACCTCTGGGTATAAATTAAGGATCAGATTGACAGATGATAACCAAGGTGTAAATCAATTTTGGGTTACATTTCTCACGAACAAAGGTTACTTCAAAGAATCAGGCAGCGACTATTACAGTACTTACACCTACTGGTTGCAGGATACGGCAGGCCTCGCGGAAGCTACACTGGTCTGCGATGAATCTTCTTTTCCAGAGGATTCTTTTGATTATCAGGTTGTAGTAAGTAGTGATTCCTCAAACAGTGTATCGTTTGCAGCCCGCTGCTCGTATGACGAAGAAATCTCAGGTCTTATGTATCCCTATACGCATAAGAAGCGCACTTATCCCGCAGGACCGGAGATACGAGGAGACATTCTAGCAGATTACGCAATGGAAGATTTACATCCAACAGAGAAGAATGTTAAGATTGAAGTGGATTTTGATCCCAATGTACTGACGTTGAGCGAGCTAACACAAATCGCCTGTAGCACATGGAATATTTTGGAGAGGGGCAGACTCTACCCTGACAGCGCGAACACGACTTCAGGCGTATGGATTGAGATAGCGTCAATCAGCAGTTCAGATACAGTATATTGCCCCTCTAATATGACGACTTGGTACGATGTGAGGTCCGCACTTGCTCGCAGTCGTGATTCAATCAATCACATCCACTGTGTGTTTGGTACCAATTTCGGGGATTCTGTAATGGGCAAGGCTATTATCGATACACTGTTCCTTCCAGATGAATCCTCATACGAGCAGAGAGTGTTCCGATATGGTCACAAATCTAGTGGGGTTAATATGCGGCATGCTCTGGACAGCACTGGCGTATTTCTTTTTGTTACTCATATCAAAGCAAAGGCGAGCGAGTGTAACAAAGATTGGCGGCTTCTTGCATCGTGGGTATTCGCCCACGAAATAGGCCACGCATTGCAGATGGGACATACTGACCCATTCGAGTTTCAGACAAATATCATGATGCTCCCTGCTCATTTTGCGGACTGGAACTGGGAGACCTACAGTTTCTTCAACATAAGATCATTGGAGGACGCCATGACGCCCCCAGCTTACTTCACACCGTTCTGGCGTCCCGCTTTGACGACACGCGAGAAGCTCGGCGTGAATACAGTTGGTCATAATTACTATAGCAGGGAAGGAGGAGAAATGATGATGTTATCCATACCTTTATTGTCGCTCTTGTTATCAGGTCACAACGACAGCGCACTTTCAAGGGGACTTCCCGAAGTCATCTCACAGATCGAATGTATCGATATGGGGATTGGGTACCGGGGACATTATGAGCCCTTCATAGCTCGAATTGAAGATGATAGCAATTTGGGGATTATGTACTTAACCCGCGAAGGTGGCAATATTGCCTACAACTATGTTCGATATGATACTCTGGGCAACATGATTCTAGATTTAAGAAAATTCAAGACAATAAAGCGTTTCGTTACCGACGATCTTGAAACCATTGACTTAGTAATTCCCAACGGTGATTATTGCATAGATGAAAACGGTAATCTGTGGTTGTTTTATGTCGAAGGGCCGAGTGTCTACAAGAAGTATGTGGGATGGCTGAAGATCGACAAGAATGGCACAGTCTTAGAAGAACGCCATAGCGATTTTGTCGCACACCTTGACGTAAGGAGTATTCCTTCGACACAACGAAATTTCCATCTTCTGCTAACGCCCTTCAGTTGGTTAGCGAATTCACACTTCCGATATTACAATCCTAACTTGGGTAAACCAGAACGGATTGGAATGCTTGTTACTGGAGATCATGTCCCCGTGCAACCATTTTCCGCCTTTAATGTAGTGCCTTTGGCTGACGACAGACTACTGGTAGTGAGTTGCGACGTGTATGAACCCTTCCTTTTCAGACATTTCATCATAGACAGCGACGGACACATTGAAAGAAAGAGTGAGGACATTCCCATAGAAAGTTGCGCCTATTCGAAGGTAGAAAACCACGGAATGGTTTTCAACATCGACGCATTCCCTCACCACGATTCGATTTTTGCTGCAGTATTCATCTCGACCCCGTGGTTAAAAAATGCTGTTGAAGTATTTTACCTGGTCAAATTCGATTCGGAAGGAAATCTGATAAGACCCGAGAAAGGTATTACGAAAGCTGAGATATATGCAACTGACGAGATGCCCGCTGATGTTAGACCCGTGATTGTCTTGTCTTCGGTTCGTGGAAAACGAAGATCATGGATCTATGGCTGTGATAGTCAAGGCAATCTGTTTATGAGAAAATGGACCGATTTTGAATGATTCAAGGAGGGAATATGAGAAGAGCAATCGCAATCGCATTAATTTCGATCTCACTATGTTGGGCTGTTTTCTACAAACAATACTACCAAGGTTATCACAAACTGACACGTTCAGTAACTGTCGAAATCCTCGAACTCAATTTGTTATGTCACCCTCAGGGCTTTTTGTACCTGCAATCAAATAATGAAGATAGAATAGCCTGCTGTGTTGATCAAGGTTGGCATCGTATTGTATACTCGCGAGAAAACCAAGATGATTGGATAAGAGCTTGGGGTGATTATTCCAGCGGCACTGATGGATTCAAGAATCCAGTTGGTATAACAAAAGATGCTTACCGTAATGTCTATGTTGCAGATGCTGGTAATAAGAGAATTATGAAACTGCATTACAATACCGGTGAAGAAAATTTTGAGTATGTCAATGCATTTCCGATTGAAGAATCAATTTCGATATGGGATATAGATTATTGTCCAGGCGCAATCTATGTCTCTGATCCACCCAATCATTGTATCTACAAAATGTCTGAAAGCGGCACTATTCTATCAATATACGGCGAACTCGGAACGGGCTTGGGTCAATTCAGAGGGCCAAAAGGGATTGCAGCCAAAGGTGATTATGTTTACGTGATAGATGAAGGGAATAACCGGGTAGTCTGGCTTGAGGATATAGAAAATGACTTTGTTTGGCGAGGTGACCGTTACATCACAGAATGGCCTGATCCAATGCTTGTAGATGTCGAAGTTGACTCAGCTGGCTTTGTTTATGTGGTTGACAATTACTATTGCCATATATTGAAATATGATCCAACGCTTTCCACCGTACTCGGAGTTTTTGGTGAAAGAGGGTATTCTGATGGTCAATTCTATAATCCACGTTTTCTGTACATTGATAATAATGATGTAGCAGTTGTTGAAGAATGGGGAGATGCTTCAGGTATCCAGTATTACGGATTGAAACCAGGTATCTCTAATGCAACCGTTATGAAGACAATTTTCGATGCTACCGAAGAAAACAACAAAGTATATTTCACTCTCGATGGAAATGCCAACGTAACAATACGAGTCAGAGCATGGCCTTCCTCTATTGTCAGAATGTTATTCATCGATAGTCTCATGTCATTTGGTAATTACTGCGCGTCGTGGGACGGCAAGGATGATGATGGCAAGGTATGTTTACCTGGAAAGTACTTCTTCGATATTTTTGTAGAAAGCGCCGCAGGCAGCCATACTGTTAACTTAGAGTTTTGGATCAAGGGAACCCTGAAAAGTGGCTCCCTTGATCTTGAAGAACATTGGACTGAAGAAGGGGAGCCGTATGTACTTACGGATGATGTAATCGCATTTAAATTGACAATTGATCCTGGTGTTAAGGTTATGCCAGCGGATACGGTTGTTCTGAGCACAACGAATCATCTATATTATGAAGGCTCGATTCGGGCTAACGGTTCCGCACTTAACAAGATCCTCTTCACGCCACATCGTAAACTATTGCCTGAACCTGATCCACTGCCCAAAGGTTTCTGGCAGGGGATATGTTTCACTGGCCGCAGGTTACCAGGCGATACGCTGACCCTTACGCATTGCATGGTTGAAGGTGCCGGTTCAGATATTGCATCAATATTAGCGTTGAACTACGGGCCCGTCATCATAGAAGATTGTGATATATCGCACAGCGGTGGCTATGGTTACTATGAAGAATTACCGCGACTATTAGGTGGGCACGCACAAACACATATTAGAAATTGCTGTTTCCATGATAACGATTCTCTCCCGATACGGATCGGCTTTGCATCTATGTTTCTAGAAAATAATGATTATTTCAACAATGCTGTCGATGCGATTGAAGTAGGGCCATCATATAGAAGATACAGCACTAAGTTGGAAAATACGGGTTTCCCCTATTGGTTCATCAGCATCAATACTCCATCCTATCCGGGACGTTACAATTTTCACCTATACCCGGCCCAAGACGATTCATGCATCACTCTGGAAATCAACCCGGGCACCGAGTTACTGTTCGGGGACAGTACAGTGATGCAAGTTAGTAGTGGCGATCCATCATGGGCCCGGGCTAGAGTCGTGGCAATAGGTACTGCTAGTGATTCTATTGTATTTTCGGCGATGAATCCGAACGTAGGGTGGCAAGGGTTGCTGATAAGATCGAACAATGAAGCCGATACATCATATTTCGAATACTGCAGGATTTCATATGGCGGGCAGCGGGATTACTCCTCGATAGAGGGTTACGGTAAAGGGAACATAAGGATACGGAATACACCAATTGTTCTCAGAAATTGCCTGATCACTGAAAGCCAGTCGAATGGTCTTGATTACTACGTGACCTTCGACGAGAACTATGCTTTTGTGCCGGAGATATCAAATAATAAATTTGCAGACAATGATTCATTCCCGTTGGAAATCTCAGCTGGCTGGCTTGCGAACTGCCATGACAATACATTTCACAATAACGACATGAATTATCTCTGTGTTGCCGCCCCACTCGGCATTGACATTGACTCGAGTGTCGTAATTGGTGATCAGGGAATTCCATATCTTTTCGACAATCGCGTAACACTAAGCACCACTACGGTACCTGTCGTAGCGAATGTTGATAGCAATGTTTCGTTGTTTTTTGTCTCCGGAGGGTTCGAAGTCGGCGAGAATTGTGGTTTGAACGCAGAATACGCCAGATTCTCAATCTTTGATTCTGATTCAAACGCCAATATCGATTTCAAACAAAGTTGTGGCGACTCATCGCGATTGCATAGTTGCATATTTGACGGTGTTGCAATCCGCTGCTACAGCTCATCACCCCAAATCAGGAACTGTCAGGTAACAAATTGTAGTCTCGGTATCATGGTCGATGTGTGGCCTAGTGGCCCTCCCAGTTTGCCTATCATTGATAGTTGCCGACTAATGCTGAATCGCATAGGCATTAGCTTCATACAACCAGACCCCTTGCAGTCGCCAATTACAAATTGCGATTTTGTGGGCAATAAGTGTGCATTTATGTCAACAAGTGCAGAACCTTGCATCTCAGCCGAATTGAATTACTGGGGTGACCAATCAGGCCCATGGGACCCAATTCCGGATGACCCGCTATACAATCCTGGCGGGAGGGGGGATTCGATTGGTGCGAATGTTTGGTATGAGCCATATCGGGAGGAACCTGTGTTCCCACACGGTGATACCTTACTGCAGCCAAACGGTGATGAAATACTCTATTGTGAGAGTAATTACGAAATTAGTTGGCTAACTGAAGGTACTCCTATGAGACAGGAATTGTACTATACGACTGATTTTCCTGAAGGTGGGAGAGAAGAAAGCGCTTTCTGGCAATTCATCGACACTGTTGTCTCAGGCGAAACGCGATATGATTGGCGTGTTCCCTCGACTCCCTCTAACCGGTGCCGGGTGGCGATAAGATTGCATTATGATGCGGGCAGTGAGAGTAAAACCGCAAGATCCGATAATCAGTCGCGAATTAAATTCGATGGCAAGGAAAATGAAATGCATGAAGTACGACTTGATACGCGGCCTCGATCAGAATCAAGCCAATCGGTGTGTGATTTGAAATCACTCGATGTCTATGAAGTCTCCGTGGATATTAGTGACCATAACTTTGCAATTGTTGATACAATATCGCCGCAGATTACTATGATTGATCCAAATGGCGGTGAATATTTCATTCCAACAAAAGAGGAAACAATCAGGTGGCAGGCAACTGACAATCACAAGCTTGACCATTTTGACATTTATCTCTCCACTGAATACGGCTCGAATTACTCAGACACAGTAGTACAGGATCTTCAGGCTCCATGCGCTGAGTACGTGTGGGTACCGGCGGAAAAGAACAGCTACATCTGTAGAATAAAAATCGTTGCATGTGATTCATCAGAAAATGCTACAGAAGATGAAAGCGACGAGAAATTCTTTATTCCCGTGATGTCGACAACAGACCAGATGACTGCCTATAACAACGCACGCAGGGTGACGCGAAGTTTCAGTACAAATCTTCACTTGGTGTATTCAACCCAGTATGAAGAACGAGATCTCAACAGCCCCGAAATGTTAACTATTAATGATCACGGAGATGCAGATGAAATCAGATCTAGGCTAATCATCGGCATCAGTGAAAACACAAAGGGTAATGGTGAAAATGTCATCAACTGCATATATTACGATCATTCAAGTAATCTGGGAGATCACTGGGATGATCCTGTTGAAATTGGCGAAGGTAAGAATCCCTCAATTGCGACAAGCAGTGATGCAAGCATAATTGGCATATCATGGACAAGCACTAATGATAGTCGGATACTCTACCGTTATTATGCGAACGGACAGTGGTCTTCACAAATATACACGATCATCGATTCGGTCCTCGACATGTCGTATTCCCCGGTTTCTCTGCAATTGCATGGAACAAGTATGTGTTTTACGACCCTCAAAACAACACGATTGTCCGCCAATGAGATAACCCAGGACGTCATTTATTCGACTTTCCCCTATGACAATCCGTCATCAGGAGTGGATACTGTGATTGACCATTGGCGTATTACTAATCTCGGTGATGATTCAATACCTCGATTCGCATCATTATCTCTAGATGAGTCAGGAGAAGCTCATTATGCGTGGGAAAAACCGTCTGGTCCTGGAGATACGCTATTTTCCGCTCCACTTAATCCATTTGACATCTTCTACACATATGAAAGTGCGCCTGCAAGGAAGATTTACAATATTTCAGACAGCGAAGAGAATTCGAATAATCCATCAATTGATTGCTATGGAGGACACGCATACGTCGTTTGGCAAGAGGAATCCGATGGCTATAATGTTTTTCTTTATAAACGTAATTATGTTCAATTTCCGCCCAAGCCAGAGACCGATACGATCTCACAGACTACCGTAAATTCCCTTCATCCTGTTTCAAAGATGGGAGGTGTTGTTCTCTGGGCCGAAGGAAATCCCTCCGAAATATATGGCAGGATATGGGATAGCAAACAAGAGATTTGGTTGAACATCACCAATTGGAGCAACACCCCCGAAGTCTCAACGTATCCGCAAGTCGAGGCATGGCAAAGCGAAGGAGGAACTGACATCATTGGTTGCTGGACCGAAGATACCAATATTTCTGGCCTCGGAAGAAGCTTCTCCTCGTATCTGCCAGGTGGCGACTATGCCGACATAGCATTCCCCAGCTACTGTCTCGAACTTGGTGACAGTATGTCTACTCCATTCACTTTGTACCGTGATAGCATCTCATCGTATGAAGACTACTGGTTCGATTATGGTACTGACAGCCTTGTCTATTATTTACCCTATGTCAGCATAAACTCACAGTGCAAGGTACGACTTGAATTGTACCGACCGGAATCATCAGTGAATAACTGGAAGGTAAGAATAAGTGTCAATGACACGCTACGGTACACTGTGAAGCTCTCCGAAATCGGCCATAATGTATTAGAGTATGACATTTCGTCTGTAGTCCAATACAGCGGCGAGATACGCCTCAAATTCGAACTTGTATCAGGCAATTGTATTCTAATTCGTCGTGTTCTCCTATATGAGTATGAACGCACAAACGAACAACCGTCGATATTCGCCTCTGGTCCACAGAGTAGCGGCGATGAAATTCTGGGATCAATATTCTTCAGTGGTATCTACCCAAATCCAGGAAAAGAAGACACAAAAATAAAACTTAATGCAACGCATCCACGCGAAGTGTCTATTAGATTGTATGATGTTTCAGGTAGAATGGTAAATGAATTATTCAAGGGAGAAATTATAGGTGTCTGCGAAATACCGCTGAAATGTGAGAGACTGGCATCGGGGATATATTTCGTTCGGGTTGTTGCTGGAAATGATACTTTTACTGAAAAGGTGATTCTACTGAGATAGGCAGCTAATAATCAATTTCGGTATGTTCGGAACGGGGACGGGGTCAGACCTGGAAACTAGAAACTGCTTCATGTTGTGTGAAGAAGTGCGATGTTGACGCATCACTAAAATTACCTATAATCTGATGGATATCTGTTATCAATCACCTGACATCTGTTATCTGATATCAGTTATCGGTATTGCGCCTGTAGCTCAACAGGATAGAGCGACGGACTTCGAATCCGAATACAGCAATCTTGAAAGATCTTTATATTACGTAATTTCGTGAAGAAAGCACTATTTTGCATTGTCTTGCTATGGCTCGGAAGTGTACCCAATTCCATACATTCTGGGCAGAAAACTGTCCAAAAACTGTCCAGAATAAAAAGGGGAGTGATCAATTATGATTGACCGCTCCCCTTGTACTACGATCTTGATTATTATCTGACCTTAACCACCTTCTGTGTCACAACACCGTCAACTTCAATGAAGTAGATGCCAGGCTGTATTTTACTCGGTTCTACAACCATGCCTGTGATGTCAATAATTTTGCACTTCTTGCCTTCGGGTAGTCGCAACGGTCCATGTAAGATGGTTGCACCATCATAGTGAAATCCCACAATGGGTTTGACAATCGGCTGTTCCGCAATTGCTGTGTATGTTGTGCCAACACGAAAAGTCATCTCGGTGCCTTGGTCATCTGTGATTTGAGTCTTATTAGAACCGTCCATATGCATCATCCATATCGAACGCGTGCCACTACGATTTGAGATGAATAGAATTCTCTGGTCGTCATTTGTTATCAGTGGGTGCATATCATCAGCAGTGTCGGTGGTTAATTGTGTAAGGCCACTACCGTCTATGTTTTGAAAAAAGATATCATAATTGCCATTGGGATTTGACGAAAACACAATACTTTGTCCATTGTTTGTGTAAAACTTGTATTTCATACCCCACCACGGCTGGCCACCAGGCCAGTTTTGAGCCGAGTAAAATCCAAGCGAATCCAATCCCGTTCCATCTGAGTTGATTACATATAACCGATAATTCCCATCGTGCGGTCCTACGGCAAATACTATCTTATCTGTATACGGTAGCCAGGCACTACCGTGTGTTCTACCATAACTGTATGGCGTTTCAAATATCAAAACTGTATCTGAACCGTCCGGATCTGCAGAATAAATGCGAGCATGTAGGTCGTAATCATCCGCATTATCAAAGATAATCTTTAAATTGTCAGGCGAAATATTCATTGTACCCCACATTTGAGTTTGAGGCGAGATCGATTGGACATTGCTGCCGTCAGGAAGCATACGATACGAGTGGTACCATCCATTGTAGTTACTCCGCTCAGAACCGAAATAAACCCAACCAAGTGCGAGAAAACATGGACCTTCATTCGCAGCAGAGCTCGCTCCACTGGCCGTAGTCAGATTCATTTCACCATTTCCCGCTGTATCCACTTTGAACAGATCATTATCCTCACCTGTAGGAGGCTGTGCACAATACACAATCAGTGAGCAGTTATCTGACAATTCAATATCCTCTGGTATGGAAGTGTAATTCAACGCAGTTAGTTTCGCATCCAATGCACCATTAGTTGATGTTACGTAGATACCCGGTCCATTTTTATCCGAGGAATAGTAGATGTAATAATCGTCAGCATATAGTCTGGGCAGTAACAGAAACGCGATACATGGGATCAACACAGCAAGATATACTTTCATGTTCCTCCCTAGCTTCTACACATACAAAGTCCATTCTACAAACTTGCCTTATATAAATTACATTAAATTTTTGTATTTATACTATATTCGATATAAAGAATAAGTCAATAGGATGCTTTTTTTTTATTATTAACAAATTAACTTCATCGATAGCCGATCCACCTCGCCAGGATGTTATTGACTACAAACAGCCAAAATACCCAAAAACCTCCCCACCCGTTTCCGCCCAGAACAATTCGTTGCCAGCAACGAGTATTCCTACAACATAATCCAACAGTCGCAACCTGGTCAAAATGGTGCTGTCTGGTGGGTAGTCCAGCAGGGAGTATCAGTTGATCTTTGGAGATCCTGATTGGCAATGGTATCTCTGGTGCTGCTCAACTCAGCGAGTTCTTACATAAGGTGTCATAGTCGAATATAATGAGAAGATCTGAACAGATGGAATATTCTCCTGAATGCAGTGCCTAAAACCTCGGAAATCCAGCCATATAAAACACCGATACTCGGTAAACCATTAACTCCTCCCATCACATTCGGCTAAAGGAGAAGAACCAGAAATCAACATTCACGGCAGGATCTTCTCTTGGACGCCATATGATATCGCAGAACATCAGGATGTTATAGACAACAAACAGGCACAAATGTGGCACAAAGCTCGCATATCTGAATATAGGCGGTCTGCAAGCGTTGTAAGTAAATGTTTTTACGTACCTATATTGTTATTCTTCGCGGTTTATTAGTCCGTTATTCGTGATATGCAATATGTTTGGCTGAGCTCCGAAGGAACGAAGTCCCGTTACATTGTTCAAAAAGAGACAATATGAAGTCGGGGATTTAACCGCTATGTTCCGACATGTTGACTCATCCCGAAATTTCGATATAATGATGACGGATATCTGAGTACTGTTATCAGTCA
>JAOUFJ010000017.1 GCA_029858255.1 candidate division WOR-3 bacterium
ATACTGGATTGTATAACAACACGGATGTCTACTATCCTGATCATCCAGGGATACCGGTATCCGATTATACTGATAAAGAGAATACTACAAAAATAGATTTGCAGATAGATTACCTCTTTTAAAGAACGTTGCTATCGTTACTCCCGTTGCGTTCGTTAATTCCGTTATTCCCGTTGCACTCGTTATTCTCGCTAGTATCGTTACTCCCGTTACGTTCGTTATTTTCGTTACTCTCGCTAATTGCGTTAAGGATAGATTATTGTTCGAGCGGAGTCGAGAACCAGGTTATGCCCCCGTTAACCGTTTTGATGATTGGGATTTTCATATTTGGTATTATTTAGGATTTCGTATTTAGGGATTAGTATTTTTGAGATGCATCGTTTGGGCAACGATGCTAACGACAGTGCGTCGTATCGGTGTCATCAATCCGAGCTGAACCTTCGGGTGCACTGCATTTGTGAGTAATATTATTATCAGATTTGACCGGGGCTCGACCGCGAGCATGGTGCCAGTGAATCCGGTGTGACCGAATGAATCAGGTGAAAGCGATCCGGGGAATGGATCTACGCGCCAACCGAGGTTGCGTTTTTCGTTTTTCCCTGCACACTCCTTTATCATCATAGACAGCGTATTTGGTTTCAGCAGCTCCGCACTCAGGTATGCTCTGGTTATTGTAACAAGGTCGGTAAGATTGGAGAACAATCCTGCATTGCCTGCAACTCCGCCATAACTGTAGTAGGCGTTGCCATCATGAACCTCGCCCTGGATCAAGTACCTGCGCCATTCGATACGAGAAACATCGCCGTGGCGGCCTGCCATTGTCCGTTCGTGTTCATTACCCAGCTCGGTTGCTGCAACTGTTTTTTTGTCAAATACAGGACCGAATCCAAGCGTATGGAACCCTAATTTTCTAGTCACATTTTGTTCAAAACAACTGTCGAGTCCCGTTCCGGCGACACTTTCGATTATCTTACCGAGTATTATATATCCTAAACAGGAATATACGGGTTCTTCATCAGTGGCGCTGAGATTGGATAGAAATTCGAGCCTGGTCGCCTCCGGTATCAGATATGTTGGATACCACGCCGGCAACCCACACGTATGTGTCATGAGTTGCCTGATAGATTTCTTTGCATTTGGTTTTCCCTTAAACACCGGCAGGAAATTCTCCAGTGCATGTTCGATGCTCAACATTCCTTTCTCCCACAAAAGCATCACCAATAGGGCGGTCACAAGCGGTTTGGTCAGCGATGCCAGGTCGAATACCGTATCCCCGCTCATGCGGACTTTCTGCGGTTTGATTTGTGCATAACCGTATGTCTTCTGAAAAAACGATGTACTGAGATTGCCGACCCAGCATACAAAGCCAGGGATTTTTCTTTTGTCAACCAGATCGGTGAGAAAATGGTCTAATTCGTTGAAGGCCATGATATCAGGCTTGTAGTGAGGATATTATTGAATGAAGCATCCTGTATTCAGTATCCTTCGATCCTTGTGCCAACAGTTGAATTCCGCGTGGTATGTATTTAAGAAAGTGGGTCTTGTTTTTGTTCAAAGAAAGATTAGCGAAGGCACCAAGTGCCTGCATGCCGCGCTGCAGCGCAGTCAGTCTGTAGATCTGCCATAATTCTTCCCGGGCGATAGCGATCCCCTTTTTCTGTAGCTGTGAATGGTAGTAGTTAAAGAGTTCGTACTCGGTTTGCTGGTCGACCTCTGCGTATGCATCTCTGAGCAGGGCTCCAAGATCATAAGTTAAAGGACCTATTCTCGCTGATTGAAAATCAATGATCCGGATTCTATTTTCCTTGTAGTATATATTCTGAGATTGAAAATCGCGATGCATTAGATAGTCGCTTATGGGTTCTGCCAATTGCAGGATGCGCTTAGCGATGCCCTCGAGGTCGATATCGATGCTCCTTGATGCGTCTTGCGTGATCCCGCAATATTGAATGAGAAAAAACTTGCGAAAATATTCTTGTTCCCAGCGTATGTGTTCGGCATCATAGTGACATTCTACGGAGACGCCGGGTCTGCCTTCTACTTGTAGCCGGATGAGTTCATCGATGACCTGCCTGTATATGGCATGCAGACCAATGCCCGACCTGCTCATTTCATAGAGAGAACGCGAACCGAGGTCTTCCTGCACCATAATTCTTTTCTCAATATCATACCAGTATATTTCCGGAACTGCGATTTTTCTTTTTGCCAGATGCTGCTGCAATTTCAGGTACTGCTCGACGTCTTTGTCGTAGACCATGATGAAGGGGGTATTGTCTTTTGTGCAGCGGAAGAACTCACGGTCGGAACCGCCCCGGTCGATTCTTTCTGTCAGCTTGTAGCCCTGGACTATATCACCAACCTTCATGCAACTGCTATCCTGAGGGAATCGGAAATCACACAATTTCGATAGCGGCCAGTCGAGAGCGAGGTTCCGGGCAGGACAATTGTGTTCTCCAGGCACACGCCTTTGGCGATTCTGCAATTGTCGGCAATACTTACGAATCCGCGCAGTTCTTCGGTTTCTACCCGGCTCGAGGGCGCGATGTAGATGGGTGATTGGTATTTTAGTCCATCAAGCGTGGTCCTTCCTTGTAACAAATCACCGTGTATTTTCCAATAATCATAGTATGAATTTATGTTGTACCAATGCATCACAGAAGGTATCCCCAGGATCGGTTCATTCTTTCTAAAAACGTTTCTTAGTACTTCGAGTATTGTGAATGCCGGTTTCTCGGGCAGAAAAGAGTATATTCTGCTCGAAAATACACCGATGCCGGCGTACGTGTACGGGGTTGAGTCGTAACCTAAAATCCGGTCGACCCGGTTTTCTTTATCGATTCTGAATTTTGTTCCCTGGTGACGGACCATCACCAGCGTGGCGATCGGTCTGTGTTTTTTGTGAAAATCAAAGATTTCTTCATAACTGATATCTGAAATCACATCAGCGGACTGCATTATGAAATTATCTTCAGTGAAATCTCGGAAATTAAGGAACGCGCCGCCCGTGCCTTTCAACATATCTTCTACCACTGGAAACACACGCCGGTCGTATTTTTTAAGATGATGTTCAATGATTTCATGTTTGTGGAATAGATTGATTCCGACGCATGATGCTCCTGCATTCAGGAGGCGTCCGAGGTTTATGTCGATCATGCAAGTGTCTACTATCGGAAGGAGTGGTTTTGGTATCACATCGGTTAATGGTTTCAATCTATTCCCGTAACCCGCCGCCAACAGTATAGCTTTCATAGTTAATAAAGTAGATATTTCTTTCTTGCCATTCTGTACTTTTTCAGCTCAGGCATCCAGCGCTCCTGTAATGTTCTGATCCTGGCGCCTTGTTCAATCCCTTCTCTGACCCAACGGTTACCGATCAGTATATCAAAGGGCATTTTCTTCTTCTCAAACTCATAAGGCGGATCACGCCAGCGGAAGGAGCCTGGGAAGAGCCGATAAAGTGTTCTGATAATTTCAAGACCTGCTGTTATGGGTTTGAATTTTCTGCAGTCCTTCACATATATTTGGAGACCTGCGCACAACTCGCCGCGATACTTATGAAAGGTTGGTATGAAGTGAACGGGCCTGAAAGCCGCTCCTGGGATGCGTTTTCTGTTGAGTTCACAGAGCAAGCGCTTGGCATCGACCCACGGTGCGCCGAATATCTCAAACGGCCGTGTTGTGCCTCGTCCCTCGGACACGTTCGTCCCTTCGATGAGACACATCCCCGGATAGATCATTGCTGTCGAGAAATGGGGCATGTTTGGCGAGGGCATGTTCCAGAACAGGGAAGTCTGATCGTAATGATCACTGCGGCGCCAGCCACGCATTTTTACTATTCTGAGATCGGCCTTTAAATTCTCTGTTTGGTTGAGCATGGCACACATCTCACCAATGGTCATGCCATGACGTATTGGTACGGAATAAAGTCCAACGAATGATGCAAAAGTAGCATCGAGCACTGGGCCCTGCACGTCAATCCCATTGAGCGGGTTCGGACGGTCGAGAACAAAGATGATCTTGTTGCTCTTTGCCGCTTGCTTTATCATCAACACGGCTGACCACAGAAACGTATAGTAGCGCGCGCCAATATCCTGTAGGTCGATGACAATCGCCTCAGTGTCCTCCAGTGCTGCCAGGGCGGGCTTTCGTTGTCTGCCGTACAGGCTTTGTATTCTTATTCCTGCGTCATGAGTCGAATCAGGGACGGCTATCTGATCCTGCAGAGCTCCGTGCAATCCGTGTTCAGGCGCAAATAGAGCCACGATCTTTGTCCTTTTTGCACTTGCGAGTAGTGAGATTGTAGGGATGAGCCTTGAATCACAGCATGAAGACATCGACAGCAGACCTATTTTCATCCCCTTGAGCGACCTGAAATCCTCGGTAACCAGGCGGTCAATACCTAATAACACATGGAAATATAGCATAAATAGTCATCGTGTCAACATGTGTCTGAGACAGGAACGAGGTAGACGATAAATGCGGGGGTATTCAATCAGAAAATGATTGCGTGGAATATGCTCAAAATCATTATGCTACATTTATGTCGATTTTTTAGCGTTTTTCCCCCGCAGAATGGTCTTTTCTCTTGACAAATTATTATTTATTTGTATTATTTATAGATTATGAAGCTCGGCGAAGTATTGGTAAATCAAGGGTTAATCAGCGAAGATATGCTGGCGCAGGCCGTTGAGGAGCAGAAGACAGATGGTGAAAGGCTCGGCGCTACACTCATTAGGATGGGCTTCATATCTGAAGAAGAATTACTGCAAGCGCTTTCGAAGCATTTCGGAGTAAGGTCTGTTGACTTGAGAGCAAAACAACCCAATGAATCAGTCCTGAAACTTCTGCCGGGTGATATCGCAGCCAAATACATGGTCGTTCCCGTGTCGAGATTCGGTCGCAAACTAACTCTGGCAATGCTTGACCCTCATGACATGGCTGCGATCGAGGACATAAAGTTCGCAACCGGTTTTGAGATCGAACCGGTTGTCGCTAATATTGAGGATATTGCGAAGATAATCGAGAGCCACTACCATGTTCAACGTATTTTCTCCGACGTCATGTTTGAAATGGACATGGCCGATGCCGCTGGTGACATGGAGAACAAGGGCGAAGTCGAAGTAAAGGAGAGAAAGGAAGAGGATCTGGCAAGCGTCGTTGATGACAGCGATAGCGGGCCTGCTCTCAAACTCTCCAGCAAAATTATCAGCGACGCGGTTATCCTCAATGTATCTGACGTACACATCGAGCCATATGAGAGTGACATGCGTGTCCGTTATCGAATTGATGGTATGTTACACGAGGTGATGAAACCCCCTAAGAAATTGAACAGGGCTCTGGCGACGGTCATCAAGGTCATGGCAAAACTGAAAGTTGAAGAGAAAAGGCTACCCCAAGACGGCCGGATAAAAGCCAGGGTGCAGAACAAAATCATCGACATCCGTGTGTCCACTGTTCCCACCCTCTTTGGAGAGAAGGTCGCGTTGAGAATCCTTGACCGGTCCGCGATTCAGCTGAATCTGGACCTCCTTGGTTTTGAGGCGGAGAGTTTGAAGTGCCTCCGCCGGGCAATAAAGACGCCGTACGGTATCGTCCTCGTGACTGGCCCAACCGGTTCAGGAAAAACTACAACACTTTACTCGGCCTTAACCGAGCTAAATGATCCCGGTTTGAACATTATCACTGCCGAAGACCCTATCGAATACTCACTCGGCGGTGTAAACCAGTTACAGGTGAACGAAAGAATAGGTTTGACATTTGCATCTGCCCTGCGGGCATATCTACGACAGGACCCGAATATCATAATGGTAGGTGAAATCCGTGACCTGGAGACTGCCGAGATTGCGATCCGTGCATCATTGACCGGACATCTTGTTCTTTCTACTGTACATACAAACTCGGCCGCGGCAACGGTGACAAGATTGATCAACATGGACGTTGAACCATTTCTCATTGCTTCAACCCTGCTGGCCGTTGAGTCGCAGCGGTTGTTGAGGAAGGTCTGTCCCAAATGCCGCAAGGAAATAGAATATTCAAATGAAGTTCTGACCGATGCGGGCGTCAATCCAAAGAAAATTGATTTCAAGCTTTATCGCGGTGATGGCTGCAAGCACTGCCGGGGCACTGGCTATAAAGGGAGGATCGGTGTGTTCGAGACGCTACTCGTGACTGCGCCGATCAGAGAGGCGATTCTGAAGAGAGCATCAAACGCTGACATTGAGAAAACTGCGGTTGGGGAAGGCATGATTACTCTCCGCGATTCTGCGTTGAACAAATTAAGGGATGGCGTGACGACCCTCGAAGAGGTCATCCGCGAAACAAAGGTGGAGTAGTGGAAGAGAAACTGGGAACCTATTTAGTCAAGCAGGGTCTTTTAACCGAAGAACAGTTGCGTGAAGCGGTGCGTGAGAAAAAAGATACCGGGCAGCGTCTCATAAGTATTTTAAACGGGCGCAACTATGTCTCAGAAGGCAAATTACTTGCTCAGTTGAGTAACCTCTACAGGATGGAGGTGGTCGATCTGGATTATGTAATACCAGATAAAAAAGTTTTGGATAGAATTCCGGCAGAAAAAGCATATCACTACGAAGTTCTGCCCATTGATGTCAAAGGTCGATACTTGACAGTCGCAATGGTCGATCCGACTGACATCAGTGCCATAGAAGACTTACGATTCATTACCGGTAAGGAAATCAGTCCGGTGCTTGCGTCGGAGTCAAGTATTCGTGATGCGCTTGATCGTTACTACAAAATGGAGAAAGGATTGGCCGAGGTTAGGGTGGAAGCCGCCACTGAAACGAAAGAACTGGACGTCGAGGACCTCGAACTGCTTGAAACGGGGTTTGAAGAGGACATTGAAGAAACCAAATTGCGTGCCGATGCTGAGGGTGGACCGGTTATCCGTATTGTTAATTTCTACATTGCGGATGCGGTTAACAAAGAAGCGTCGGACATACACGTCGAACCTTATGAAAAACACGTAAGAATAAGATTTCGTATTGATGGTGTGCTGCGCGAACAACAGCTGCCGCCCTTTAACATGAAAGCGGGTATTATAACAAGACTCAAGTTGATGGCAAAGATGGATATTGCCGAGAGGCGTCTCTGCCAGGACGGCCGGATCAATATCTTGGTTGGTACTAAGATGATCGATTTGCGTGTTTCGGCCATTCCTACGTTATACGGCGAGAAGATTGTGATGAGAATCCTCGACCGCAGTTCTCTGATGCTGGACCTGACAAAACTTGGATTTGGCGAGGATTCGCTGAAGAAATACCTAAGAAGCATTGAGAGTCCGTATGGCATCATATTGATCACGGGACCGACAGGGAGCGGCAAAACAACAACTCTGTATTCAACGCTTGCCCGCATGAACAGCCCCGACCGGCAGATCATGACGATCGAAGACCCGGTTGAGTATAATCTTCATGGTATCAACCAGATACAGGTTCATGAGGAAATCGGGCTCACCTTCTCCAATGCATTAAGGGCTTTTCTGCGCCAGGCGCCAAACATAATCCTCGTCGGTGAGATTCGGGACTCTGAAACTGCAGAAATCGCAATTCGCGCCGCACTCACCGGACATCTCGTTTTCTCGACGATCCATACGAATGATGCACCGACTACGATAAACCGCTTGATTGATATCGGTGTGCCACCTTATTTGGTATCGAGTGCTCTGATATTGATACAGGCACAACGTTTAGTACGGCGTATTTGTCCTCAGTGTCGAGAGAAAATAGAGGCAGATCCGAAGTTACTCGAAGAAGCAGGGATTCCGAAAGGTGCTCTGCCAGATAATATGATTTTTAGGGGAAAAGGATGCCCGAACTGTAATCAGACCGGATACAAGGGCCGTATCGGTCTTTACGAAGTCATGCCTTTATCTTCGGACATGCGTTCCATGATTCTGAAAGGCGCGAGTTCCGATGATATAGCCAAGCAGGCCGAAAAGGAAGGCATGTTTACGCTGCGGGATGACGGCATTGACAAGGTTAAACAGGGCGTTACTACTGTTGAAGAGTTAATGAGAGAGACAGTATCTTTCTAAGTAAGCATGGAGTTTAGAAATTAAGGAGGTAAAATGCCGGTTTCAATGAGGCAACTTTTGGAGGAAATGGTTCAAAGGAACTCTACGGATCTTCACCTGACAACGGGCGCGCCGCCGATGTTTCGTATAGATGGGGAATTAGTGCCGACCAATTACGAGATAATGACGCCAGAGGTCATACAAAACTTGATATACAGCGTGCTGAACGATCAACAGAAGAAGAAGTTCGAAATGGAATGGGAATTGGATTTCTCGTTCGGAATTGCAGGTTTATCCCGTTTCCGCGGTAACTGTTTTCAACAGCGGGGTAGCGCTGCAGCAGCTATTCGTACCATCCCCTTTGAGATCAGGGGGTTCAAGGAGCTCGGCATACCAGGCGTGGTCGAGCAACTGGCAAAAAGACCGAAGGGATTGATACTGGTCACCGGTCCTACCGGTTGCGGTAAGTCCACAACCCTTGCGGCTCTTATTGATCGCGTAAATAGTGAAAGGCGCTGTCATATCGTTAGCGTGGAGGACCCCATTGAGTATCTTTTCCGACACAAAAAAGCGATCGTTAACCAACGTCAGATAGGCAGCGACACAAAATCTTTCGCCAATGCGTTGAAGTATGTGCTGCGTGAGGATCCGGATGTTGTTATGGTGGGTGAGATGCGTGACCCTGAAACTATCGGCACAACGTTGACAATAGCCGAAACTGGTCATCTTACCCTTGCGACACTCCACACAAACTCTGCTGCTGAATCAATACATCGTATCATCGACGTGTTCCCGCCACACCAGCAGGGGCAAGTCCGGTCGCAGCTCGCATTCGTAGTTGAGGCGGTCTTGACTCAGCAACTGTTGCCAAAAATCGGCGGTGGCAGGGTCCTTTCCGCTGAGATCATGGTTGGTACACCGGCGATAAGAGCATTGATAAGGGATGAGAAGGAACATCAGATTTATTCATCAATCCAGGCCGGCCAGAAATATGGAATGCAGACAATGAATCAGGCGCTCTACACGCTGTATGCAAAACGGTTGGTAACGCTTGAGACGGCATTCGATTACTCACCCAATATTGAGGAATTCGAGCACATGGTGGAACAGAAGTCACCCGTGTTGAAATGAGAGATTAATGAGCGGGCTTTATTGTCTATTTATCGTAGCATTATCGGTTAGGTTCATATTCTACATTAATATAACAAGAGAGACAATGCACCCCGGCAATTCGGGGTCAGAATAAGGAGGTTCGATGCCATTATTTGTCTGGAAGGGTAGGACGGCCACAGGCGCCGCAGCAAGTGGTGAGATTGCCGCTAGTTCACAGGCCGATGTTGTCGCTGCTTTACGCCAGAAGAAAATAATTCCGACATCCATCAAGATCAAGGAGGAAAAGAAGGGTCTTGGGCTATTTGGTATTCGTGTTTCGCGACGTGCTCTGGCAGTCTTCACGAGGCAATTTGCCACGATGCTCAATGCCGGATTACCATTGTTGAGTTGCTTGGAGATCCTTGCCAAGCAGACAGAGAGTCAGGCTCTACGCCGGGTCTTGGGTGAGGTGAGAACTGACGTCGAGGGCGGTCTTTCTTTAGCCGATGCCTTGCGCCGTCAGCCAAAGGTTTTTGACAATCTCTACGTCAACATGGTCGAATCGGGCGAGACTGGTGGTGCACTTGATGTGATCCTCGTGCGTCTTGCGAATTATCTTGAAAAATCAGCCGCGCTCGTGCGCAAGATCCGTGGTGCCATGATATATCCGATCATCATTCTATCCGTGGCGATCATGGCGATTGCCATCCTTCTCATCTTCGTCATTCCGATATTCGCGAAAATGTTTGAAGGGGTGGGAGCACAACTACCTCCAATGACACAATTGGTGGTCGGGATGTCAAATCTTCTCAAGGTCTGGGCAATACCATTGGTGCTAGTATTCATTGCGTTTTTTACTATCGCACGACGTTGGCACAAGACTGAATCCGGGGCAAAGACGATCGACCCATTACTGCTGAAGCTTCCTGTTTTCGGTAACCTGATCCGCAAACAATCAATTGCGCGGTTATCGAGAACGCTCTCGACCTTGCTGTCCAGCGGTGTTCCTATCATCGACGCACTTGAGATTACCGCTAAGAGTTCCGGCAACTGGGTAATTGAAGATGCGATTCTAAAAGCACGCTCTTCTATCAAGGGCGGTGAGAATATTGCCGATCCGTTGACGAAGACCGCTGTCTTTCCTCCCATGGTGACTCAAATGATTGCGATCGGTGAGGCCTCTGGTGGTCTGGATGAGATGCTCGCAAAGGTCGCCGATTTTTATGATTCAGAGGTAGACCAGGCCGTTGAGAACTTGACCAGTGCACTTGAGCCTGTGATCATGGTCGTTTTAGGCGGGGTTGTTGGTTTCATAGTCATTTCAATGTACCTGCCGATCTTCCAACTCGCCGGAACAATTATGGAGTAGGGAAAAAGCGAAAACCGGCGTGTACTGTAGTAATGCGAGATGATTTTACTCGCCGTGTTGGCAGGGAAATACAGCAATGAAATATCCAGCTAAGATCAGCCGGGTTTCCGGTTTAATTGTACTTCATCCATTCATAGTAGCATTCATTCTGCTAACCTCTTATCCGCCTCTTTACCGTGAACCCAATCCTTCATGGTATTTGATCATCATGTCGGTCATACTCGCAGTAGCTTTTCTGTTATTACGCAGGATAATACCTGAGAATACCTTGCTCTACACAATATTCTTCTCCGATATTCCTCTGGTTGGTGCAGTTATTCACTATACGGGCGGGATTGAGAGCATGTTCCCTTTGTTATACGCGATCTTGATTCTGGCAAGTTCCATTTATCTATACAAACGCGGCGCGTATATCATATCGCTAACTGTTGCTCTTTTCTTCCTGGGGTTGGTATTCGTCGAGAGCCGCGGGATCGAAGGCTATACAGCCTCAATGGTAATGTATCGCTTTTATGTTTTTGCTCTCCTTTTTCTGTTGATGGGGATATTGAGCGGAGGACTATCTGAGAGCTATCTACGGCGGGTCGAGGAGGCTACCCGTCTCCGTCTGACGACCGAAGATATAATAAAGAATTTACCTTCTGGTGTGATAACCGTGGATAGCAAAGGCGACATACTGTATAGTAATATTGGCGACAGCCGGTTACGCGCCACGGTTCACCTACACGTCGCAAGGTTCTTGAAAGACCGCGGCACGAGGAAGTCGATAGAGTTGAAATTCGGTAACCGCTATTACGTAGTATCATATGCCTGCATATTCAAAGGCAAAGCCGGTCTTGCTATACTCCAGGACATGACCGAGATCAGGAAGCTTGAGGAGAATGCCAGAATTACCAGCCAGACAAAACTGCTTGCCGAACTGGGAGGTTCGCTCGCGCACGAAATTCGTAATCCTCTGTCGTCTATCAGGGGCTCGCTTGAGGTTATCCGTGACACTAAACGCCGCAAGAGCGTAGCACCATTCATCGACATTGCGCTGAAGGAAACAAAAAGATTGAATGAAATAGTAACCGATTTTCTTAATTTCTCTCAGTTCACACCCAAAAACAAGAACCGCGTAATGATAAGCGAAGTGATAAGTGAAGCGATACTTGGCAGCATGTTAAGAACTAATGAGCGAAAGCTGAACGTGAAGAGAAAGGATGCCGATTTCTTTGTGCTCGCCGACCTGAACAAATTGAAATCAGGATTCACCAATATAATCAATAACGCCTACGAGGTAAGCAAAAAGGATGGCACGATAGAAATTATTACATCTCAGAATACGAAATTTGGGCGTGTTGAGATCCGTGACCACGGTGGGGGTATGAAAAAGCAGGACCTTAAGAAGATCTTCGAACCGTTCTTCACGACGAAGAAAGGTGGCACTGGGCTGGGTCTTGCGATCGCCAAGAATATAATCGAAGCCCATGGCGGTAGCATTGTGGTAAGGAGCAGGTTCGGTACAGGTACTACATTTTCGGTCAGACTACCTCTGGCGTGATGCCAGCATTCCACAGCAGCCAAACAAAATCCCCATACTCTTTTGACAACTATTATTGATTTATGTGTTCTTTTGGCTATAATTGAACAGATGCGGAATTTGAGCGTTTTAGTTGAATATGATGGAACTCGTTTTTTCGGTTGGCAATACCAGCCAGCCAAGAGAACGGTACAAGGTGAATTGCAGAACGCACTAAGAAAGATCACCGGGGAGGAAATAAAACTGATCGGTGCCGGGAGGACCGATCAGGGAGTTCACGCGCTCGGGCAGGTCGCCAACTTTCATACAGAAACGCAGATTCCGCTGTTCTCTTTAAGAAAGGGTATGAACTCGTTGGTCGGGGATGACCTGTATGTCAAAGATATCGCGGTTGTTCCGGACGAGTTCCATAGCAGGTACTGGGCTAAGAGTAAAATCTACGATTACCATCTCACACTGGAGCCCTCGCCATTCAAGTTACGTTACAGTTGGTATCTCAAACAAATGCCTGATGTTACGATGATGCAAAAGTCGATTCCTTTACTCGCGGGAAAGAGGGATTTCAAGAACTTCTCAGTGCATAATGGAAGCGACAATACCTTATGCAACGTGCAGCAGATATCCGTAACGCATGAAGATACTCAGATCGTTGTCAAAATAGAAGGCGACAGGTTTTTACGTAAGATGGTTCGTGGCATCGTAGGTTTCATGGTTGACCTTAGCCGGCGAAGGTTCACGCTCGCCGATGTTCCAGCCTTTTTCGATGAACGCACAGGCGAGGTTAATTTTGCACCACCACAAGGTTTGTTTCTTAGTGAAGTTAAATATTGAGCGGTCGGTTTTTTCCAGGGGAGGATAAAATCCGAGTATTGAATATGAAACGCAGTGATTTTTTGCTTATCTTTGCAGGTATTATCATTGGCCTGGCTGCGGTCCAATTGTACATTTGGCTCAGGCCTAGACCCAGAACCTATTACTACGAAGATGCGCAGTTGGTGAGTCTTGGCGATGAGATATCCAGGCAGAGGGCAAACGCGATCGTTGTAGCGGCGCAAAAGGTCAGCCCCTCGGTCGTCTCGCTAACCGTCGTTCAGACGAAAGTCGTGTCTGCTTCGCCTTTCTATTCACCTTTCGCGGATGATTTCTTCCGTAATTTCTTCGGGGATTTTTTCCCGGAGCGCTACTACCGTCAGCAGATAAGGAGTCTTGGTACAGGATTGATCATATCCCAGGACGGTTATATTGTAACAAATGAGCATGTGATATCGAACGCGACTCGTATTAATATTACGCTGCCGGACAGCCGCCAGTTTGAGGGGCTTCTGATTGCTGCGGATGTCACTCATGACCTGGCCCTTCTCAAGATCGATGGGGCCGAATTTCCTTATGCTGAATTGGGGAATTCGGATGAGTTGATGATCGGTGAATGGGTCGTCGCGTTCGGTAATCCCTTCGGTTTTCTACTTGAAGACACACGGCCTACGGTGACGGTCGGAGTTGTCTCGGCATTGAATCGCTCGATCAAGTCGACAAGGGAAGACCGGATATACAAGAACATGATCCAGACCGATGCCGCGATAAATCCTGGTAATTCTGGCGGGCCTTTGGTCAATGTTCTCGGGGAGGTTGTCGGCTTGAATACGGCGATATTTACCTCGGGTGGCGGATCTGAAGGTATTGGATTTGCCCGGCCGATAAACGATGTTAAGAAATTCATAGATGAAACTCGCCAGCACGGACGGGTGAGAATCCCGTGGGTCGGATTATGGATAGCCGAGGTCGCTCAGGACAGCACCACACCCGTGCAAGTCCGGGAGGGCACTGTTGCCGTCAGCGCGGTTGACTCTGAGAGTGCTGCGAGCAAAGCAGGGATCAAAGATGGTGATCGGATAGTTAGCATAAACGGGAAGACGGTTTCAGGGATTGCAGACTGGAACAGATTGGTTGCGAATGTCTACGTTGGCGATAAGCTCGATTTAACCCTGAAGCGTAAGACCGAAACGATAAATGCCAGCTTTGTGGTCGAAGAATTCAAAGAATCCGACCTTCTCAAAACGAGGGTCGTGGTTTACGGTATGCATGTTCAGGACATAAATAAAGAACTTGTTCGTAAATATAGTCTTGCATATAATGAGGGTGTGGTTGTTACAAAGGTCGATCCAAACAGCCTGGGTAATAGACTCGGTATTGCGCCGGGTGATGTAATTCTGATGGTCGGCAATACACGCATCCATAACAAAACAGATTTCCAGAGGGCATCAAAGTACCAGCGTGATATGAGCATTATCATTGACCGTAATGGTCGTATTGTCCAACTTTATTTAGGATTATGATAAAACGTTATCAGACTGAAGGACTTACCAGGATACTGAGCCAGGAGTATAAGTTTCAGGTATGGCTTGATGTTGAAAGGGTCGTTGCCGAAGTCGAAGAGGCTGAGCATATCATACCAAAGGGATTGAGCCGCAGATTGAAGAAGGTCAAGGTGACGCCGGAGCGGGTAGAGCAAATCGAGAAGATAACGAATCATGACGTCATTGCATTCCTTGAGGCTGTACGCGAGAGGGTTACGAAAGAAGGGCGGTGGCTCCACTTCGGGATGACTTCCTACGATCTCGTCGATACCGCCTTCGTCCTGATCATTATACAGGCAACTGACGTTATTCTGAAAGACATTAGTCGATTATGCGAACAACTGCATAGACTCAGTATAAAATACAGGAACTGCCCTCAAATAGGGAGGACGCATGGTGTCTTTGCCCAGCCAATTACCTTCGGCTACAAGGTAGCATCGTGGTACGAGGAGGCGCAGAGAAACCATAACAGGTTATTGAACGCGAAGAAGAACATATCATACGGCAAATTATCTGGCGCTGTTGGTACTTATACAATTTTACCACCGCGGATCGAAAAAAAAGTCATGCGGAAATTGGGTCTTAAACCAGAACCCGTGAGCACTCAAGTTTTGCCGCGGGATCGTTTCGGAGAACTGGCTGCAGCTTATACCCTGTATGCGTGTGGGCTGGAACGCATCGCCACTGAGATACGCAACCTTTCGCGTTCCGAAATAGGGGAAGTCTCGGAGCCTTTCACTAAGGGGCAGAAGGGTTCATCGGCCATGCCGCACAAAAAGAACCCGATCATCTGCGAGCGGGTATGCGGACTTGTTAAGGTCATCCGTGGCTACATGTTCAGTTGCCTGGAAAATGTGAGTTTGTGGCATGAAAGAGACCTCACGAACTCATCCGTTGAACGTGTGATCTTTCCTGATATGCTACACCTGGTACACTATATTACCGAAAAGATGCTGTGGGTCATCGGGAACCTTCAAGTATTTCCGGATCGCATGAAGGAGAATATTGATATGAGCCAGGGTGTGTACGCATCCCAGCGTCTTATGAACGCGCTCATTGAGAAGGGCATGGAACGTGTACGCGCTTACAGCATCGTGCAGAAAGCATCCTTCGTGGCAGTTCAGACGAAGACTCATCTGAGAACGGTCGCCAAGTCTGACCGCCAAATCAACGGGTTTCTCGACGATGCGGAGCTCGACAAGATATTCGACATGAAATGGTTCCTCAGACACATAACCACCAAGAAGAGATGAAATATGGCCAATATTGACTTGTTCGTGCCTATGTGTATAATTGCCTAAATGGATCTATTCAAGAAGTGCGATACAATCGTTAAAACGGTAGAAACAGCGAAGCAGTCAGGGATATATCCCTATTTCACGCCCATCGAATCCACCCAGGACCATCGTGTTAAAATTCATGGTGAGGAGTACATCATGATCGGCTCAAACGGCTATCTTGGTCTTGCGGCTGATCCGCGGATGAAAGAGGCTGTTATCGATGCGGTGCGGAAATATGGTTCAACGTGTTCCGGGTCACGTTTTCTCAATGGGACGCTCGACATCCACTTAAAGCTGGAAAACGAACTCGCTGAATTCTTCAATAAGGGAGGGGCTGTTGTCTTTTCTACCGGGTTCCAGACCAATCTTGGTATCATATCCTCGATCGTCGGCAAGGATGACATTATTATTATCGACCGTCAAAATCATGCTTCGATCATCGATGGATGTCGTCTGTCATTCGGTGTTGTCAAAAAATATCCTCATAACAACATGGAGGAGCTTGAGCGGATACTCCAGTCTCTGCCGGACGATAAAGGGAAGCTCATTATCGTCGATGGAGTCTTCAGCATGGAGGGTGATCTGGCCAACCTCAGTGAGATTGTGCGGCTGAAAAAGAAGTATAATACCAGGCTCCTTGTTGATGACGCGCACGGCATCGGAGTGCTTGGGGAGCATGGGCGAGGTGCCTGCGAGCATTTTGGAGTGTTAGATGATGTGGATCTGATAATGGGGACTTTCAGCAAAGCATTTGCGTCGCTCGGTGGTTTCGCCGTTGGGGAAAAGGATGTGATTACACACATAAAACACACGGCGCGGGCGTTGATCTTTTCAGCCAGCATGACACCTGCGGCGGTCGCGAGCGCTCAGTTTTCACTGGATATAATCAAGTCCGAGCCGGAACGTCGGCGTCGGCTCTGGGAAATAACCGAGCGTATATTAGAAGGTTTCAAGAGTATCGGACTCGATGTGGGGGAGTCTGAGACCCCGGTAGTGCCGGTAATCGTAGGCGCCGACGAGACCTGTTTCATGTTGTGGAAGATGTTATTTACCAATCACGTGTTTGCCAATCCTGTGATATCTCCCGCGACACCTCCAGGCCGGGCGTTGATAAGGACCAGTTATATGGCAACACATACCGATGAAGACATAGAGATAGTACTCGATACTTTTGCCAAATGCGCCAGGGAAATCGGGTTGATAAAATGATTTCGATTGTCCATGTCGGAAACGAAGAGCAACTCAAAGAATTCGTGGAATTCCCATATCAACTTTATAAGAATGATAGGTACTGGGTTCCTCCACTGAGGAAGGACGTGTATCATCTGTTCGATATGTCCCAGAATCCTTTCTGGGAGCATTCGGAGCGGGAGTTGTTACTTGCTTATCGAAAAGAACATCTGGTCGGTAGGATAGCGGCAATCGTGGACCGAAATTATGTTGAATGCTGGAAAGAGAACACCGGGTATTTTGGTTTCTTTGAATGTGAGAATGATGCCGAAGTAGCGCAGGCACTCTATGCAGCGGCGGGAAAATTCCACCGCGAAAAAGGTATGGACAAATTCATAGGACCGATGAATCCGTCGACGAATGACGAATGTGGATTTCTGCTGGAGGGATATTTTTCGTCGCCCTTTATCATGATGACCTTCACCCCAGAATACTACCACGATCTTGCACTGGCATCGGGCTTGAAAAAAGCCAAGGACCTCTACGCATATTACGTCAATACCGACGATGCACCGATCGAATACCTTGAGCGTATCACATCCATCGTCCGCCGGCGCATCCAGGATATAAAAGTCCGTCCTGTTAACATGAATGATTTCTCGAATGAATTAAGAAAGATCCGCGAAATTTACAACGATGCTTGGAGTCCCAATTGGGGTGCTGTGGCGATGACCGAATCGGAATTCAAAGAAATAGCCAGGGTCCTCAAACCCCTGCTAGTGCCGGAATTAGTGATCGTAGTCGAGGTAAATAACATACCAGTTGGGGTATCGTTGAGCGTCCCCAATTATAATGAGGTATTGAAGAAGCTCAACGGCAATCTCGGTTTGATCGAGATGCTAAAATTCCTCTACTACAAACGGAAGATAACGGAAGTCAGACTCGTGATCATGGGTGTCCGTAAGGAATTTCAAAAAATGGGTCTGGAATCACTGTTATATCTGGAGTCCTTTAAGGCGGGTAAACGACTCGGGTACAAGGGAGGCGAACTTTCCTGGACTCTGGAGGACAATCACCAAGTCAACAACGGCATCAAGAAAATGGGGGGGAAGCTTTACAAGAAGTGGCGTATCTATCAAGGTACGGTCAATCAACAATAAAAAAAGAGAATCGAGATCTGCATTCGACGGCTTCGGCGTGTCCGGCGAAGTGGTACATCTATGCAGGTACAGAGGACTGGTTTCCTCATTGAGTTACGGCACTGATCGCAAAGGAGAATGAGATGGCAAAACATAGGATCGCCTGGTTGCCAGGTGATGGTATTGGTAAGGATGTACTCGATGCGACCAAGATAGTCCTTGACAAAATTGAATTTGATGCAGAATATGTGCACGGCGATATCGGTTGGGAATTTTGGTGCAAGGAAGGGGATCCCCTTCCAACGAGAACGATCGATCTGATGAAGGATACCGATGCGGCAATGTTCGGAGCGATTACTTCAAAGCCGAAGATGGTTGCGGACAAAGAGCTTGATAAAACATTGCAGAACAAAGGTTACGTATACCGGAGTCCGATCGTTCGCATGCGGCAGTTATTCGATCTTTACATTTGCCGCAGACCGTGTCGTGCCTACCCTGGTAATCCATTGAACTATAAAGAGAACATTGATTTTGTCATATTCCGGGAAAATACCGAGGACCTTTATTCAGGTGTTGAATACTATCCGGTACCCGAAGAGATGTTGAAGATAAAAGGCATGGAAAAAGTGGCGCGAGATGCTGCGATTTCCATCAAAGTTAATACTCCGAAGGGGTGCCGGCGGATAATCGAAGCGGCATTCGATTTTGCCAGGAAGGAGAAGCGCAAGAAGGTGACGTGCGTCCACAAGGCTAATGTGGTCAGGGCAACGGATGGACTGTTTCTTGAGATCTTCTATGATGTGGCGAAATCATATTCTGAAATCCAACCGGATGACGCGAACGTTGATTCACTCTGCCAGTGGCTGCTGAAAAGACCCCATGATTACGATGTGCTGGTTGCCCCGAATCTCTACGGTGATATCATTTCTGATCTGTGCGCCCAGATGACCGGCGGGCTGGGTTTCGGTTCAAGCGGCAACATAGGGGTCGATTACGCAGTATTCGAACCAACTCACGGATCTGCACCGAAGTATGCAGGCATGTACAAGGTAAATCCTATAGCGACGGTTCTGGCTGCCAGGATGATGCTCGAATGGCTTGGTGATACGAATGCGGCAAAACGGGTGGAGGATGCCGTCTCAGCGGTCATAAGAGAAGGCAAAACCCGCACCTATGACATGGGTGGCAATGCTACGAGTTTAGAGATGGCCGAAGCGATCGCTGATAAATGTTAGAGGGAGATTTAATCATCTAAATAGAAATGACCATCATTGAAAAGATCTTCTCACGTGCGGCCGGCAGGGATGTTAAGCCCGGTGACTATTTATGGGCGAGGTTGAACCTTGTTGCCATGCGTGATTTTGGCGGTCCCAATGTCATTCAGGAATATGAAAGTTGCTACGGTACTCAGCCGGTGTTCGACCCGGACAGGGTAGCGATAACTTTTGACCTCCATATTCCGGCGCGTAATGAGAAGGTTGCAGAGAACCAGAAGATACTGCGGGATTTTGCGCGGCGCCAGGGTGTGCGACTGTTCGATGTGAATACAGGCATAGGGCAGCATATACTCTTAGAGAACGGCTTGGTGAAACCATGGGATGTTATCGTGGGTACTGACAGTCACATGAATCTCCTTGGAGCAGTGGGTGCCGCCGGTTTTGGCATGGGTACTACTGATATAGCCGGTGCAATGTACAAGGGTAAACTCTGGTTCCAGGTCCCGGAGACGATTAAGATCGAAGTCAGCGGCAAATTCATGGATTTTGTTGGAGCGAAGGATCTAATTCTTTCGATAGTCAAAGAACTCACGACAAGCGGCGCCCTCAATAAGGCGATCGAATTTTCCGGCGAGACCGTAGCATCCATGAATCTGTCGGAGCGTATTACCGTGACCAGTCTTGTTACCGAGATGTCCGGCGATGTTGGTTTCATAGTACCGGATGAACAAGTGCTGGATTTTATCAGGGTACGCACCGAAGAACCGCTTGAGCGAATATCGGCAGACCAGGATTCAAGATACTGTGAGACCTACGAGTTCTCCGTCGACGATCTTGTCCCCCAGGTGGCCTGTCCTCACTCGCCCGATAATGTGAGGGATGTGGCCGATGTAGCCGGGGTAAAGGTCGATCAAGTTTTCATTGGTTCTTGTACGAATGGCCGTCACGAAGATCTGCAAACGGCCGCAAGAATATTGAATGGGCACAGGATAAGAGATGGGTTGAGATTGGTCGTTGTGCCGGCGACAATCGACGTGGCAAAGGAGGCGGTGCGTTCTGGTGTTCACGAGATTTTCCTTGCCAGCGGCGCGGTCGTTACCAACCCAGGTTGTGCTCTCTGTACGACCGGGCATCCCGGGATACTCGCTCCAGGCGAGACAATGGTTTCTACTTCCAACCGTAATTTTGTGGGGAAACTCGGCAAGGGTGCGAATGTGTACCTTGCATCGCCTGCGACCGCCGCAGCGACAGCTCTGAAGGGTGAGATTACTGATCCGAGGAGTTTATGACGGCGAGAGGACGTGTTTGGAAATTCGGTGATGATATCGATACAGACCAGATCTATCCGGGCAAGTATCTGCCCTTGACTGACAAGGCTGAGATGGCGCGTCATGCGATGGAAGGCACTGATCGGGGTGATGAATTCAAAAGCGGCGTGAGCACCGGTGATATTATTGTTGCCGGCAGGAACTTCGGTTGCGGTTCGTCACGCGAGCACGCGCCAGTAGCAATCAAGGGTATCGGGATAGCGGTTGTGATTGCCGAATCATTCGCACGTATATTCCACCGGAATTGTGTGAACACAGGTTTGCCGATCTTAATATTGGAAAATACCGGAAAGCTGGCCGATGGCGACATTTTGGAGATTGATGTGAGTAGCGGATCGATAAAAAACGAGACACGCGGTGAAAAGTTGCAGGCGCGTACTCTGTCGGCACTTGAGATCAAGATAATGCAGGCAGGTGGTTTGCTGGAATATCTCAGGCATACTGAGTGAAATGTAGAGAGGGTGGTATATGGATCGAAAATATATCGAAGACATTTTTCCACAAATAGACAAAATAGAGAATAAGGAATTGCGGGATGGTGTCGTCAAAGCGTGGCTACTTGCGATCGAAAAGGGAAAATGGGACAAAATAGATGACGTTCCTTTCACGCTTCTGGCTAAGGTGGAAGCCAGTTTGATAGAGCATACCAGGACCGTTACTGACATGGCAATGGCGATAGGGCAGACAAGGAAAGACCTCGATATGGATGTTTTGATTGCAGGTGCCCTTGTGCATGATGTGGGTAAACTGCTCGAATATGAGCGGCAAGGCACAACCATTACAAAGAGCGGGTACGGAAAACTGGTCCGTCATCCGGTCTCAGGCTATGGTCTTGTCCTCGAGGCAGGCTTGCCGGTCGAAGTTGCCCATATAGTCGCTGCACATTCAAAAGAAGGCGAAAGCGTAACCCGGTCGCCGGAAGCGATCATAATCCACCATTGTGATTTTATTGATTTCGATATTGCGAAGACGACTTAGCGCCTAGCTCTTGCATTGACACCCGGAGTAAATATAATAGGACACCTATGAGACTCTACGAATATGAAGGAAAAAGGATCTTTGCGCGGTATGGTTTGCCAGTTCCTCCCGGTGTCGTGATCGATTCGAACAGCTATCAGCAATTGGACAAGGTAACATATCCTGTAGTGATAAAGGCCCAGGCCTTTGTGGGCGCCCGCGCTAAATCCGGCTTTGTTCAGTTTGCCTCTAACCGTGATGAGGCCCGGGAAAGGATTTCTTCGATATTGGGTAAAATGCATGGCGGCCACAGTATTGAGCGTGTTCTGGTTGAGCAGAGAATAAAGATCAAGCGGGAACTATATCTTTCGGTCATAGTTGACCGCCTCCAGCATCGGTTCCTGGTAATGACCAGCCGGCATGGCGGCATTGATATCGAAGAAGTGGCCCGCTCTAAACCGGAAGAATTATTAAAGTTCTACTTGAACACCGGTGCGGATATGCATGCTTTTATGGCTCGAACGATCGCCAGCGGATTGGGATTGAACGGTGCATTGCTAAATGCTGGCGCAGGGGTGATCCTGGGGCTTTACCGCCTCTTTCTCGGTTACGACTGTAAAGTCGCCGAGATCAATCCCCTCGTTGTGACGGAGGGTGACAGGCTGTTTGCGCTCGATGCAAAGGTCGATCTGGATGAGGATGCAATGTTCCGCCATCCTGATTTGAAGGAAATGGGCATCACAGCCCGGCATGAAGTTGGCGAATTGAGTGAGCGTGAGCGGATCGCGAAAAAGGCTGGGATTCCTTATGTAGATCTCGATGGTGATATCGGAGTTTTCCCCGGTGGCGCGGGTTTCGGTATTGCGGCAATTGATTTGATACAGCATTACGGCGGAAAGCCGGCGAATTTCATGGATTCTGGCGGAGCGCCGACCCAGGAGAAATTACGCGCTATGCTCGGACTATTGCTCGATAATCCGCGGGTGAAGGCTATTTTTGGTGCAAGATTTGGCGGCATATCGCGTTGTGATGATTGGGCGAAAGCCGTTGTTCAGTATGTGATCGAGAAAAAACCGGTGAAACCAATGGTGATGAGAATGGCCGGCAATATGGAAGAACAGGGGAGGAAAATAATCGAACAGGCGAAGAGTGAACATCCTGAACTCTTTCAGAAAATAACGGTCTATGCGTATGATATGCCTATCGAAGAGGTGATTAAGGAAACGATACGTGCTGCCAAGGCGGAGAAATAGATGTCGATAATAATCGACAGGAATACAGAGACAATTGTGCAGGGGATCACCGGGACCAATGCTGCGCTGCATACAAAATTCATGCGGGAGTATGGGACGAGGATAGTAGGTGGTGTCACGCCGGGCAAAATTGGTCAGGAAGTCGAAGGTGTTCCTGTCTATGATACGGTCAGGGATTGTTTGGTTGAACATCCCAATGTGACAGTTTCGAGTATCTGGGTACCTCCCCGTTTTGCCAAAGATGCGATCCTTGAAGCGGTCGAAGCTGGTATCAAGCGTATTGTTGTGATCACCGAGAGAATACCGGTTCATGATATGCTGTATGCACGGCGGGTGGCAAAAGAGAATAACGCGATGATCATAGGCGGCAATACCCCCGGGATCATTTCACCGGGCAGAGCCCTGATCGGCATGTTGCCAAAAATCGCTTTTCAATCCGGTCGTATCGGAACGGTCGCACGCAGCGGCGCCGTAACTTATTATATTGCCAATTCGCTCAACCTTGCCAGGCTCGGTGAATCCACGTCCGTGGGATTGGGCGGGGATCCAATATTGGGTACGAATTTCGAGGACGTACTGAGGCTGTTTGAAGAGGATGATGAGACCGATGCCGTGGTAATGGCAGGTGAGATAGGCGGCGTGTATGAAGAACTGGCCGCTCCATACATCAAGGAAATGTCGAAACCCGTAGTGGCCTACATCACTGGTAAAGCGGCGCCCCAGGGAAAAAGACTGGGTCATGCAGGTGCCATAATCGAAGGAAACATGGGTACGGCAGCCAGTAAGATCAGGGCATTGGATGAAAACGGAGCGCTCATTGCAGAAACTCTCAGCGAGATACCCATGTTAGTGAAAAAGGCACTCGGCCACGAAGCACAGTGAGGTTAGACAATCATTGTGGTTGATGAGGAGGAGGTATGTGGAAGACTGGTATTTCGAAGATTGAACCTAATCATATTGTAACCCGAGGTTATCGGCAGGAGGATCTGATCGGTAGCGTTCCCTTCGCCTCTGTTTTTTTTCTTCTTTTAACCGGCAAAATGCCGGACAAGAATGAGGCATCTATGATCGACGCTCTCATCACCTCTTCGGTCGATCATGGCGTAACACCTCCCACGACGCATGCAGCGAGATTGGTTGCCTCTGCCGGTGTTCCACTGCCGACTGCAGTAGCGGCCGGAGTGCTTGCTGTGGGTGATGTGCATGGTGGCGCAATTGAGGAGGGAGCCCGTATTCTGCAGGAATGGGTTAAGAAAGGTAAAGAGAACGGTTGGTCCGACGGGACGACCGCCCGCGAGTTGTTGAAGCATCTAAGTGATACGCAGAAACGAATGCCTGGTTTCGGTCACCGTATTCACAGTCAGGACCCCCGGACACGGCGTTTGTTCTTGCTTGCCAAGGATCTGGGTTTTGAGCGTGAGCACGTGAAGCTATCTCTGGCAATCGAGCAGGAATTCGCATGCAAGAAGGCGCTGCCAATAAATGTCGACGGTGCGATCGCAGCAATCATCTCTGACATGGGTTTTGACTGGCGGCTTGGAAAGGCATTTTTTCTCATTGGCAGGGTTGCAGGCATGATCGCACATGTTTATGAAGAAATGACATCGGAGAAGCCGATGAGGCGAATGTGCACACAGGAGACCGAATATGACGGACCGTGGGAGAGATCCTCTGAAGAATAGAGATACAGGGTGCGTGGCATGACACTTGCTGAGAAGATTCTTGCCCGAGCTGCGGGCAGAAAATCAGTGAAGCCGCGGGAAGTAGTTACTGCGAAGATAGATGTGGCAATGTCTCATGAAAACGCCGATGTCGTATTGCGGGCTTTCAGAGAAATCGGTGTTGAAAAGGTATGGAATCCAGATCGCATGGTGATCCTATTCGACCATCGCGTTCCTGCTGAAAGTGAAAAGACCGCAGCGACACACCAGCGGATAAGACAGTTCGTGACCAAACAGCATATAAAGTATTTTTATGATCTGAAAGAAGGCATCTGCCATCAGATACTGCCCGAGCACGGGCATAGCCGCCCAGGTGATGTCATGGTTGGTACTGATTCTCACACGACAACCCATGGAGCGTACGGAACTTTTGCGACCGGCATTGGAGCCACCGAGATGGCGGGGGTGTGGGCGACCGGCGAGCTTTGGTTCATGGTTCCGGAGACGATGATGATAAATGTCACCGGTAAATTCCAGAAGTACGTGTCGGCGAAGGATCTTATACTCAATATCATCGGTAAGATAAGTGCATCTGGCGCTGATTATCGCGCGGTTGAATTTTCCGGAGCGACAATCAGTGACATGAGTCTTGCATCAAGAATGGTTTTGACAAACCTCTCGATGGAGATGGGCGCCAAAGTAGCATTTGTTGCTCCCGATACGAAAACAATTGACTATGTTAGGGATCATACCGAGCAAAAATTCGAACCACTTTTGCCGGACTCTGATGCCGAATATGTTGAGGAGATGAACATCGATGTCTCTTCTTTGACGAGCATGATTGCGTGTCCGCACACCGTGGATAACGTAAAGCCGGTATCTGAAGTTGCCGGCACCAGGATCGATCAGGCACTGATCGGCTCGTGCACCAATGGCCGCCTTGAAGACCTGGCAGCTGCTAGTGAGATTCTTGCTGGTAAAAAGGTCTCACCGGACGTCCGTCTTCTGGTTATCCCTGCTTCTCGGCGAGTTTATCTCGATGCAATGCGAAAAGGTTACCTTGAGATTTTCGTCAAGGCAGGAGGGGTAGTGCTAAACCCGGGCTGCGGCCCTTGTCTTGGTGCCCACCAGGGATTGATGGCTCCAGGTGAAGTATGTATATCAACGACAAACCGTAATTTCAAAGGCAGAATGGGAAGTTCTGAATCATTCATCTACCTGGCATCGCCAGCCACCGTGGCGTCATCGGCGCTGACCGGCGTCATAACTGCACCAGAGGCCTCTCGCAAGGCCCAGAAAGTTGTATGAAGATGATCAGGGGCAAGGTCTATAAGTTTGGCGATGACATCAATACCGACGTCATCTATCCCGGGACATACCTGTCGATTACAACCGACCGACAGGAAATGGCAAAGCATTGTTTTGAAACGGTGTATCCTGATTTCCTGAAAACAGCCAAACCAGGAGAAATAATCGTTGCCGGCAAGAACTTCGGTTGCGGGTCGTCGCGTGAGCAGGCAGCAACGTGCCTGAAATTTTTCGGCATAAGTGCCGTTGTTGCTGATTCTTTTGCGCGGATTTTCTTTCGCAATGCCATCAACCTTGGTCTGCCGGTGATTGTCGCACCCGGGGCGGCGCGCATGGTGGAGCACGGTGATGAAATAGAGGTCGATCTTGAGAAAGGCCTCGTCAGGAATTGTAAGACAGGGAAAACGGTTCAATCGTCGAGACTGCCCGATTTTGTCATGGGAATACTCAGTGATGGAGGACTGATCGCACACCTGCAGAAAAAAATCCGTGGAGGTAAGACAAGAGGAGGATGAATGAGACAATTCGTGGTTATTGGCCTGGGCCGTTTCGGCTCAAGCATTGCTCGCGCTTTGAGCGAGAAGAATTTTGAAGTTCTGGCAATAGACAAGGACGAAGCGCAAGTGAAGGCGATGGAAGGTGTAGTATCGCAGGCAGTTGTTCTTGATGCCACGGATGAAAAATCCCTGCGCGAGTTGGGTGTGCAGGATTTTGATACGGCAATAGTAAGTATGGGTGATACAGTTGAAGACAGCATCATGATCACATTGACATTGAAGGAACTCGGGGTGAGACAGGTCATTGTCAAGGCAAAAAGCGACCTGCACTCAAAGATTCTCAGAAAGGTGGGCGCTGACCGGATAACCATTCCGGAGCGAGAGATGGCCGACCGTCTGGCTCAGAGTCTTGCCAGTCCCAAGATCTTCGATTTCATTGAGGTTTCGGAGACTTATGGCATAGTTGAGATGGTTGCGCCGAAAAAATTTGCCAACAAGACTCTTTCCGAGCTCAAGCTGCGTGATAAGTACAAGGTGAGTGTTGTCGCGATCAAGAGAAAAATTCCATACTCCAAGCCGGACGGTTCAACCGATTTCAAAGAGGAATTCATTGTCGGCCCTGGTGGAGCTGATGAAATCATACCTGGCGATGTCTATATCTTGCTCGGGCGTAATGAAGACATAGACAAGATCAGGAAACTATGAACGACGACTACAGTGATCTGATCGAGCTGGGGGGATTCTACATCTTGAGCCAACGTTATGACGAAGCGATAAAGGTTCTGCGCAAGGCCGAGAAGATTCAGAAGACCGATCCCAAACTCTACTATAACCTGGGTATTGCATATGAGGCACTGAATGAAATAAGTGATGCACGTGATGCATTCAGACTAGTTCTCAAGCTGTCGCCCGATAACAAATCCGCGCAGGAACATCTTGATAAATTGATCGAAGAATGAAGCATCATGTCGTGAAGGAAAGAATCACCTACACGGGTGAGCAGCTCAGGAGCAATTTTGCCTATTCAGTCTTTGGTGTCATCGGTGACTCAATAGTTGCTTTCTGCGGTCCCTGCGATGTAAAGAGGACTGCCATGGTCGATATTGAAGACCTCAAGGCCGGCAACAGGATATACTCGGATAATATGCTCCACTTCATTGTTGAACATCACGATACAGATCTTGAGAAGAGTGTGCTCAGGCAGTTAATGCTTGTAAATATCGTCAAGGATTCCTTGAACCGACAACTCGGTGACCTGGCCGTAAGACGAGTTCATACCGATCTATACGATGATGACTCAAAACTATCTGTGTCGGTTACCACGGTGACACCTCTTTCTACCCTCATACACATGGGTATCAATATATCTTCACAGAACACCCCGGTGAAAACAAAGGGCCTGGCCGATTATGAAGTTGACCCTCTGACCTTTGCCGGTGCAGTCATGCAAGAGTACGTTGAGGAAGTAGATAGGATATACAAGTCACGGTGCAAGGTTAAGTGGGTGGAGTGAGAGTAGTCATCCAATGATCTTGTCGAACAATAGCAGATAGTTATTTTCCCAATGAAGGGTTTTGTCAGAGAAATTTTCTCATCGCTGCAGGGCGAGGGTGTGCAGGTAGGGCAGAGGATGACATTCGTGAGGTTATACGGATGCAATCTTTCATGCGCTTACTGTGACACCCGCGAAGCAAGGGCTAAGAACGGAGAATTATTGTACAAGGGTACTGTTTTCGAAAATCCTGTGACCCCTGATTTTGTTGTCGATAAGATCGAAGACAGATTCGTGGCGATCACGGGTGGCGAACCGTTGCTGCAGAGGGAGTTCCTGCGCGAAATCTGTATTCATCTTAGCGAGTTAAAGAAGTCATTGTACCTGGAAACCAACGGATCGCTGCCTGAGAATCTTGAGGGATTAGTCGATTATTTTGACTCCGTTGCTCTCGATTTCAAGATACCCAGCGCCACTGGACAATCTGCATTATGGGCGGAGCATGAACGTTCCTTGGTATCTGCCGCGAACAAGAGTGTTTTTGTGAAAATCGTGATAACGAACGATATCCAGATGCATGAAATCATGACGGTTTGTGAGATCGTTGCTCGCGTGCGGAAGACTATACCACTCGTCATTCAACCTGTCTTTGGCGATCGCATAGATGGTCTGCTCGATATACAGAAAACAGCCTTACAGGTGCTCGATGACGTCAGGATAATCCCGCAGATCCACAAATATCTTGGACTAAAGTAATGTTGAAATGCCTGTTGATGTTATGGCGGGTATCCAACCTTTTCGAGAAAATTGCTGCGGTACGAAAGATTCGGGATCAGATAAAAGAATATCGTGTTATAAAAACCGAGCCGCGGTGACACAATAATGTTGCGTAGCATTATTGAATCCCACGAGTAAAAGCGATCCCGCAGCCACTCCATTGTTGAATAGAGCGCTTGAGGTGCCATCCCGGGAGTATTCACTACCGGCATCCATTGATCATAGAGCGAGTAGTCTTGCACGATCTGACCTTTTGCCAGGTATTCTTTATATGTCTTTGTGTCGGGTAACGGGGTCTGTACAGCGAGTTCGATTATGTCGACTCTTAGTCTTGTAAGGAATTTCAATAGACGCTGGTAGAACTGGCTGTCTTCTCCCTCGTACCCTAATCTGATCTTGCATCCTGCTGTTATACGGCAGTTATGGATCATTCCTATTTGATACTCTTTTTCTTTTAGATATGATTCATTATCAATGTTGTCGATCAGATCACGCCCCAGCCAGTCTTCTTTCAGATAGATAATGCGCACGCCGTCGTCACGCAATTGATGAAATAACTCCGGCCTTTTGAAAATATCGCTCGTGGTTTGAAATATCCACATTTTTTTGTAGCGCCAGCATTTTTCCAGAAGCCTCATACTATAGCTGATATCATAGAGGAAATCATCATCCAGAACAAATACTGCTTTGCGTTTCGTTTGGGCAATTGCCTCGGTTGCCCTGTTGATATTCCATCGGTCTGCACTTTTGTAAAGAACATTCTCGTAACAGTAGTCTTTGTGTGCCTCCACGCAGTGACAGCCGAAAGATGTTCTTATCTGTGAGAAGAAGGGATTAAAACCGAATTTCATTTCAAATCCCCTGTCGACGTCAAAGTGCCGGATCTTGTCCGACGTGTAGATGTCCTTGAGGTTTTTCTTTCTGAAATCGGTGATTATATTATTCCATACGGCACAGATATCACCGATAACGGTCGATGTGCAATATCCCATGGTTCCGGATGGAAAGAGAGTTGGATATGAACCGTAGCACACTGTAGGTGTTTCACTGCCCCATTTGGAGACGGTCAGGTTTTCCACGTGACGACCGAGATTCAGCGGTACGTGGATTACAACGATATCAGGCGATATGTCAGGCAGGGTCTCAATATGCTCGTCTACATATATGAAATCATGGCTCCTGGCAAGATGTGCAAGGCGCATTGCGTCATAATTTGGTCTTCTGAAGAAGGGACTTCCTCTTAGTGCCTCAAAAGGCGTGTAGCGACGTTGACTCGGTGCGGGATTATAGAAGAGAATCTTCATAAATCTACCGATTTGATGATGTAAATCACCTGGTTATGTCGTTGAATGTGACGAAAATGATAAGGAGCAGGATGATTGCGTAACCTACCTGCTGGATAATCAGGCGCGTCCGGTGGGAGAATCTCCTGTTTCTTAGTGCCTCGATAATGGATATCATAACATGCCCACCATCGAGCGCAGGAATCGGAAAGAGGTTTATCAACCCCAGATTGATCGATATGATCGCTAATAGTCCCAGTAAATTCTCAAAACCCCAGCGCGCCGACTCACCACTCAACTGCGCGATCGCGATAGGTCCACCTATGGAACGCCGAGAAATGCGTCCGATGATCAGTTGATATAGTGTCTTGAGGGTCAACCACAGAACCTCAATGCTTCTCTGCACTGAGAGCGACACAACGTCTATTAAGGGTACGTGCTTGCGCTCTAACGGCATTATCGCACCTATCTGTCCTATCGTGTCGGCGCTAATGGGATCGTAAAATGGTACCGGTGTGATCTGTGCATCTTTGATAACACCATCTTCTTCCCAGACAAAGTACAGCGGAACATTCTTCGAAGGCCGAACTATTTCTATCATTTGATTCCACGAGCTTATGTCTTGGTTATCGATCTGAATGATGCGAACGCCTTCCTTCATGCCTGCCTTTTGGGCCGGACCGTCAAGTTTGAGAGACCCCAGCAGAGGTGGAACGAGCGGCGTGATGCCCAATGAGTCTAATCTTATTACTATATTCTTCTCCAAATACGTTCCGTCGCGCATCAGACCGATTGACACATCTTCACCTTCAAGCTCAATAAGTATTTCTGATGCTTCATCCCAATCACGAACGCGCATACCGGATACAGCGACTATGGAATCGTTCGTCAGCAGACCAGCGTTCTCGGCAACAGTGCCGGGTTCAACTACGACTTTCATATAGGGATTTATCAACATGCCGTATATACCGATTATTGCCGCGAATACGAAGAATGATGAAAAAATATTGAAGAGCGGTCCGCTCAGCACTATGAGCACACGTTGATATATTGGTGCATCATAAAAACCCGCAACCTTATCCTTAACTTCAGTGTGTGTTTTTTCTGTGTGTTCAGTGTCTTTCAGTGTCTTCTGGGAAATTTCACCCTCATCTTCACCGGCGATCTTCACATAACCACCCAAAGGGAAATAGGCGATACGAAAATCGGTTTCGCCGATTTTCTTGCGGATAAGTGGAGGACCGTAGCCGATAGAGAATTTCTCAACGGGTATCTTGAAGAATTTAGCCATCAAGAAGTGTCCGAATTCATGTATTGTTATTGAAAATGCCAGGATGAAGAGAAAGGCGAGCAGCGTAACTAGCATGCTATGCTTTTGACCCTCTCTTTCGCCCACGCTGTAGCCTGCAAGTAATGCTCGAGGTTACCTTGACGGGGTTGATGCTGTTCAACAACTTCCGCAATAATCGACGGTATTTGGTTGAATTTGATTTTATCATCAAGGAACAGTTTAACTGCCTCTTCATTGGCTGAATTGAGTACAGCTGGCATGGTCTTGCCTACTTCGAGCGCCTGATATGCTAACCGCAGACAAGGGAATTTTTTGAAATCTGGCGAAGTAAAGGTGAGTGACCTATTTTGCGTGATATCGAGATAAGTTGTCGGGGACGGCAATCGGTCCGGCGCAGTGAGCGCGTATTGTATAGGCAAACGCATGTCTGGAGTTGATAGTTGGGCCAGTAACGTCCCGTCTTTGAATTGAACGAGCGAATGGCATAGTGCTTCGGGATGTATCACGACCTTTATCATGTGCGCAGGGAAATTGAATAGATGGTAAGCTTCGATAACCTCAAGTCCCTTGTTCATCATTGTTGCGGAATCAACCGTGATTTTTCTGCCCATTTTCCAAACCGGATGATTCAGCACGTCCTTTTTGGTCACATTACGCAACGATCTCTTGAGGAACGGACCACCCGATGCGGTGAGGATAATACTCATGACATCCGCTTTTTTCCTACCTTCGAGGCACTGGTAGATTGCCGAGTGTTCGCTGTCGATGGGGATGATCTTTACACGCGCTTTCCTTGCTTTCTGCATGACAAGATTTCCATAATTCACGAGTATTTCCTTTGTTGCCAGGCACAACTCCATTTTCTTTTCGATCGCACGCATGATGCCTCTGATACCGATAGAACTTGCTAGTGCACAGATAATCTTGTCTGCATCGAGGGTGTCGATCATTTCTGCAATACCGTTTTCGCCAACAAGCAGTTTGACACGGCCGAGTTTCTTCCTGAGGTGTTTCTGTTGCTTATCTTTTATGAGTGTGATGATTTGCGGTTTTAGTAGCGATGCCTGCTCAGATAGTAACCGGTAATTGCCGTATGCAGCAAGTCCGACAACTTTGTATTTCCCGAGGTTATTTATTACCCGTACTGTGTTCCGACCGATCGACCCTGTTGAACCAAGGATTATTACTTTCTTCACGGTAGGCTTCTCTCAACTATTCCCAGGTCTTTGCGGTCCGTGACCTTGATGTTGCCTGGGTGGCCCTGGCATACGTAGACCGATTTGCCCAGTGATTCGAGGATTGCCGATTCATCAGTATATTCGATGCGGAAATCGGCTTGTTTCATGGCTTTTCTAATGGTCTGCAAGTCGTAGAATTGTGGCGTTTGCACAAGAAAAAGGTCTTCACGTGGGATCGTGTCCTGAACGCGACGTTTGACAACTCTCTTGACCGTATCGCTCACTCTGACTGCAAGAATGACCGCTTTGTGTTTGCGGCACATCGCAATGCCCTTTGTTATCATTGATTGTGTGACTAGCGGTCTGACCGCGTCGTGGATGATGACGATGCCCGATTTGCTTCTCAGGGTACGTAACCCGTTGACAACGGAATCTTGCCTCCGCTTGCCGCCGGCCACGACGCTGCTTATCTTGTTCAGGCCGGCATCCCTGATTGTTCTCTTCGTGCTTCTTATCTTCGCTTTTGGCACAACGATGGTGATTGTGTCGACTTTGTCATGCTTCTGAAAAACAGACGCCGCGTAGAAGAAGAGGGGACGGCCGCGGACAAGGAAGAACTGTTTCTTGTCACCGAATCTTCTTCCGGCACCGGCAGCTACTATTATGGCATGAATTCCCATGCCAAATGATAGCCATATATTGGCAAAAGTCAACAGGTGTGGCATGAAAAGTGTTGAAAAACCTGCAAATTAACACATTCATTCACGATTGCATTGCCCTCTGCTTGGGTATTTTTTGGCTATTGACATACTATCAAATATGAATATAGTTTGATATATGACAAGAATGCAGGGAGGAGGTATTATGAAAAAGACACTTGCGTTATTGTTCCTGGCCGTCTTGATTATCGGTTGCGGTCCTAAGATGGCGAAGCAGGAAACGCTCGATGCTTTGGCTGAAGCCCGAGCTGCCCTCGAATCTGCACAATCGAAACTGGCTGGTCTACAGGCTGAAAAAGACGAACTGATGGCAAGGCGTACAGAACTCGAAGCGGACATAGCGGGACTGCAGGCTGAAATCGACGAATTGCAGGCGAAGATCGATGCCCGTTGCGCGAAGTGAGGAGGACAAAATGAAAAAGATACTATCAATCGCACTTGTTCTATGCTTCGTGGTTCCTGTTATGGCTTTTGCCCAAGACAAAATGACTGAAGAGGAAGCACAGGCTGAGCTCTCAAGCGTCATGGCCGAACTCGACCAGGTGAATGCAGATATCGCCGCACTGGAGCCTGAGGTTGCTGAATTGAGGACGTCTGTCTCCAAAATGGAGATGATGTACTCAGGTTTGAGTGAGCAGGTGGCAGAGTTGCGGGAAACATGGAAACGCTGCCAGTGGGGCAGGTATACCGTGATAGAGGGAGATTGGCTCTCGAAGATCGCAAGTATGAGCAAAGTGTATCGCGATGGTTCAAAATGGCCTTGGATACATGAAGCGAACACAGACAAGATCACTGATCCCAATCTTATATACCCGGGCTGGGTACTACTCATCCCAACCCTGGATCAATATACCGTTGGATCCGGGGATTGCCTGTGGCTGATTGCATCATATCTGTCGATATACTCTGATGCAAAAAGATGGCCCGAAATCTACGAGGCAAACAAAGATAAGATCAAAGATCCTGATTTCATTTATCCGAATCAGGAATTTGTGATACCTCATGATTAATATACAAGGGAGGGGTTGAACACTCGCCCCTCCCATTCAAGTGAAAGTATCAATACCAATTTCAGGATGTGATCCAACAACAATATCGGGATTCCAAGACGACTTTCTGAAAGATATACACGCGCGCTACGGTATTGCCGTGTCGATGCGTGACAATTACATCTATCTCAAAGGTAATGAGAAGAATGTTAAAGCAGCGCAGAAGATGATTAGTGATCGTCTGAAGAATATGACAGGAGGGGTGGAACAGACCTCTGAGGCTACCAATAAGCATGAGGGAGGGCAGGGGAATTCTATTCCCACGCCGAAAAGACTCATCAAGGCAAAATCGCCTGGTCAGTCTGTCTATATGGAGACCATTGATAATCATGATATTGTCGTAAGCATTGGACCGGCTGGTACTGGCAAGACATATCTTGCAGTAGCCAAAGCCGTATCATTTCTCATTGAAAAGAAAGTAGAACGTCTGGTGTTGACGCGGCCGGCAGTTGAGGCGGGTGAATCCCTGGGTTTCTTACCTGGAGCTATTGAAGAAAAAGTCGATCCTTACTTGCGCCCGTTGTATGATGCACTCAACGATTTTCTCCCGTACGACCGGATTAGAAGATATCTGGATATAAAGACCATAGAAATTGCGCCTCTCGCTTACATGAGGGGTCGAACTCTTAATGATTCGTTCATCATACTGGATGAGGCACAGAACACCACCGGTATGCAGATGAAGATGTTTCTGACACGGATGGGTTGGCGCTCCAAGGTCGTGGTAACGGGGGATATTACCCAGATTGACCTCCCGCCTAACGTTTTCTCTGGCTTGATCGAAATACAGCACTTGCTTAAGAACATTGATGGTATTGAATTCATATATCTGAACGAAAAAGATGTCGTCAGGCATCACCTTGTGCAAAAGATAATCAAGGCTTATGATATCAAAAGTTCAACCTAAACTACTCTTATTCATAGGGACGATACTTCTGCTGAATGTTATCTTTCCGCCACCTGCCGTACCGCAGAAATATGATATAACCACTGGTGAGATTGCTCCTTATGACATTATCGCGCCGTATGATTTCTACATACCAAAGACTGAACAAGGGTTACAGGAAGAACGCGAAGAGATTGCGCGAAGAATACCGCCGGTCTTCGAACTGGATAATACGGTATTCAGTGGTATATCTGCGGATATTACTCGATTAGCTGTGTTGATAGATTCAGTGCGTGCATTGAACCTAAATAGAGATTCGATGATATCTCTCATTCAGAAGCAGTATGCGTTGAGCAGCGGTGCCATCAGATATTTGATGAGAAGTCCCAGAACCACTCTTGAGCGCCTGCGTAAGGGGCTTTCTGAACTATATGCCAATGGGATAGTGAATCAGAAGACTTCCGCCAACCGGATCATAGCGATAGTGAGCGGTAGCGAAGAGACCCTGGAATCCATGGATCGCCTTTTTACATTGGAAGAAGCAGTCAGTGTGGTCTCACTAAACCAACCATCCGAATACCGCAGTCTCGCATCGTTCTTTGTTACTCCTAATATTACGTTCAACTCAGATAGAACGGATGAACGAATTGACGAAGTATTCGCCAATATCCCCAAGACAAAAGGAAAAATACTGAGAGGCGAAATTGTAGCCGAGAAACACAGACGCGTTGACAGTGAAACCATGGAAAAAATTCTCGCCTTGGAGAGCACATACACATCAATAGGAACCTGGGAGATAATCAAGACTATCCTGTTCCGTAATGTACTTTATTTAGCGCTGCTCTTTCTGATTTTCAAATTCGACCAAACGACAAAGGCCAAACTGCTCGAGTTGAAGAATCTCTATTTTATCTGTCTGCTGTCTGCCGCCTATCTGATGATCGCCAGGTTCACATACGCCACCGATCTGATATATTTGACTCCTGTCGCATTCTTTATTTTTATGTTCGCTTTGTATTTCAATTTTCAGGTGGCGATATTGTTTTCTGCAATATTCGCTACGATATTCGGTGTTGTTCTCAATTCTGTGGGAATTTTCACATTCCTTTTTGTGAGTGGCCTTGTGGCCTCCTTTTCGAGCCAGACAATAGATTCGAGACTAGCATTCTATCGGCCTTTGATATATCTGGCAGTGGCCAATGTGAGTGCGATTCTTTTCATCGACATCTATCTGTCCGACGGTGGCATAAACTTGATACATCTTGGATCGGGTATTCTCAATAGTATCCTCGTAAATTTGAGTTTTGTGCTGTTTTTGCCTCTATTTGAGAGATTATTCGATTTCACGACGGATCTCACGCTACTTGAACTGGGAAATCTCAATTTACCCATCTTCAAGGAAATGGCGATTGAAGCGCCTGGGACATATCATCATTCAATCGTTGTCGGTAACCTCGCCGAGGCAGGAGCCCGGTTCATTGGTGGCGATCCTATTCTCGCCAGGGTTGGTGCTTATTATCATGACATCGGGAAATTGAGAAAACCGGAGTATTTCATTGAAAATCAGATTGGGATACGTAATCCCCATGATACGCTGAAACCGCAAATGAGTGCCCTGGTGATAATTTCTCATGTTAAGGACGGTATCGAGGCCGCGCGCAAGATGAAGCTGCCCAAGAAACTGATCGAAGTGATCGAACAGCATCATGGTACTACAATGATTGAAATGTTCTACAAGATGGCTCTCGCCGAGTCAAAGGATACTGCACAGGATTCCTATCGCTATCCAGGTCCTCGGCCAAAGACCAAGGAGACAGCATTGGTCATGCTCGCGGACAGTGTTGAAGCTGCAGCACGAGGCGAGCATAATATAACGGTTGCCAAGATTCAGAAGATCGTAAAGGAGAATATAGACAAGAAGTTCAACGATGGGCAGTTGGACGACTGCCCAATTAACCGTAGTGATCTTGAACAAATCAAGACCGCTTTCATACCGATCCTTACGGGCGTTTTTCATCCACGTGTCGATTATGAACAGGCTAACAAGCGGGCAGCCGCCGGTGAAGGAAGAAAAGAAAAATAAATATACAATTCCGGCGCAATCCAGCTGATGCGAATAAACATCTATAATACAACGGATCGCCAACGTATCGATAGGCCATCCATTCGCAGATTAGTGAAAAAAGTTCTGAAAGACGAACGAAAAGACCTTCCCGCTGTGAATATTATCATTGCTGATGGAAGATATCTCAGGCGTTTGAATGAAATATTCCTCAATAGAAAGCGAACGACTAACGTTATCTCATTCAATCTCGGGGAAGTCTCAGAAATATACTTATGCGATAAGATGGCCCGGGATTCTTATGAGCTAAACTACTATATTGTGCACGGACTGTTGCATCTTCTTGGTTATGACCACCGCAATAAGCGTGAAGGCGCAGACATGCACAGGAAGTGCGCCGAGTATCTTAGTAATGAATAATCTTCCGGTCAATATTTTGCTCATCTGCATATTTCTATGCTGTAGTGCATTTTTTTCAGGAATGGAAGCCGCGATATTCTCGATATCACGGTTCCGGCTGAAGACTCTTCTTTTCGAAGATAGAAAGGGCGCTCGATCGCTCGAGAGAATAAAGAAGAACCCCGGCAAGACACTCGCGACCATACTTCTTGCCAACCTTCTGGTGAATGTCGGTGCTTCGTCCGTTGGCGCGGTCATACTGCTCCAAACGATTCAACGCTACCATTTTGACACAACAGTTTCTTTCGTCGTTGAGTTCATTCTGATGACGTCCATAATACTTATCTTTGGAGAAATCGCGCCCAAGACCGTTGCTATTTCCAATGCCGAAACTCTTGCGTTGCGTTTCGGTAAGTTCGTTGAATATCTCTCCTGGTTATTCTCTCCGGTTTCTCGTGGTATGGAAGGAGTTATGCATCGCATGCTCGGGCGTCGGATGATCGCAAGACCGGAGACAATTTCTGACAGAGAGATTAAATTGATGCTATCTGAGGCCAAGCGCTTCAAGGTATTGGATGAAGGCGAAGAGGAGTTCGGCTTCCAGATACTCAAATTTGGCAAGATGACCGTAAGCCAAATAGTGACTCCGCGGCAGAAGGTGGTGGGCGTCGAGTCCACGTCAAGTCTTGAACACGCCAGGAAGGTGGTTACTGAAGAGAAACATTCCAGGATATGTGTCTTTGATGAAAAGAGCGAAGTTATTGGTATCCTCTACGCTAAGGATCTCTTTATGCATAGTATACGAAAGCAGCAGCCAGAAACAACCATCAAGGACATGATGCGAGAACTCTACGTGGTCCCCGAAACGAAGCATTTAGACAACTTGCTGGGGGAATTCAGGAAGAAAGGTATCCATATAAGCATCGTCGTAGATGAATTCGGGAATTTCACCGGCATAGTTACACTAGAAGATATTTTAGAGTCTCTTTTTGGGGAGATCATTGATGAGTATGATGAAATCGCAGATCTGCCTTACAAGAAAATTGACGCAAACACTTTTCTATTCGAGGGAGACATCAATATCGGCGATCTTGCGCGCATCCTGCAGGTCGAGCCATTCGCCGATGAAGGCGAGAGGCTCGCGGGGTATATCCTAAACCATTTCGGTGGTATTCCTAGTGAGAAAGCACGAATTCATATATCGGGTCTCGAGTTGACGGTCGAGGAAATTCATGACCGTATCATCGAGAAGGTACTGGTGAGGAAGCTGTGACAGATTTCATTTTGCCGCTCATACTATCCATTAGCATCGGTGTTTTTACAGCAAGCGAAACTGCCCTCGTAAGTATTGAAAGAGTAAAGATACTCAAAGCAAAGTGGGAGAAGAAGAGATGGGCATTACGGCTTGAAAAGTTCATCACTCGTCCCGAAAGATTCTTCTCCACGATTCTGGTTTGCGAGAACTTCATAATTGTTGTTGCATCGACTCTCTACGCAAGATTCTTCGTCGACATAATGGGTAGTAATGGTATCATCGTATCTACGGTCACATTATCCCTCTTCTCTCTACTCTTTGGGCAATTCATACCTAAATCGATTGCCCTCTCTCATCCGGTCAGCACAATGGCTACACTATCTAATGTGATTTATTATATCGAGATCGTGACCTATCCGGTCGTTTGGCTATATGCTAACATGGCAAAGTATGTTGCGATTCTCTTCCGCAGCACAAGTGAATCTCATTCAACCCAGCGTCTTGATATTGTACATGCGATGAGCGAATACGAAGAAGAAGCCAGCAAGCTTGCTTCCCGGCTCTTCAACTTTTCAACAAGAAGAGTTGGTGAAGTCATGATCCCAATGGATGCTGCCTTTATGTGTACACAAGGTTATGAGCTCGACACAATTGTGAAAAGCGAAACCAGGATATTTACGCGGATCCCTGTCTACGTCGGTACACGGAACAATATTATCGGTATATTCAATATCAAGGACTATCTCTATTCAGGCGAAATTACGTTACGTGAACCTTTCTTCGTACGTGCTGATGAAAGGTGCATGACAATATTCCTTGCGATGAAGCAAAAAGGGGAACACATGGCAATCGTCATCGATGGAGAACATCAAGTAGGGATAGTAACACTTGAAGATTTGATCGAAGAGTTGGTTGGTGAAATCAGAGATGAAAAATGAAGTGATTACATTATGGTATAATTCTGTCTCTGCTCCGTTCTCAGGAGCATTTTTTTTCGAATAATTCTTTCAGCTTTGACGGTAGTACAACATCCTTGAGTTCGATGCTGCGCATTTCATGCAGGAATATGTGTTCTTTCGCTTCGGCCGAGAGTCTCTCGTTAATGATGAAGTAGGATTTATCTCTCAATCGGCAATATCCTCCTTTACCGAAAAACCTATCATATTTGACGACGATCGAAAGCTTCTCACAGAGTTCCTCGAAAAGCGCGAGCGTGGGCGTCTTCTTCACTTATTACCTCCGAATAGCTTGGAAATGAAGCCCTTTTTCGATGTACTGAGCCGTACCACACCTAATTTTGCGCGCTTATGTTTTGAGTCCCAGGTAAGTACCTGTTTGTATGAACGAAGGGCTTCTTTTGTCTTACCGACGAATTCAAACGCCAATCCAATGTTGTAATGCATTGTCGGGTTGAATAATTCCTTTTTTAGTGCATGTTCTAGTTTTTTGAACCCGTCGGATTGGTTTCTTTTTGTATATACTTGTGCAAGTCCCAGGTATGAAAGATACAATGGGCGCATGTCATAGCTGTACGCAGTCTTGAGTAGATTGAGGGCAGGCCATGGCTCCCCGTTATTTATGTGCTCTACCGCCCGGTTGAAGAGATTTTGCGCTTGGATTTCCTTTGCTTCGTCTGCATCTGTAGTGTATTTGGTTAGGGATTGGTCGTATTTGGCCCGAAGTTTCTCATCCGATAGAGTTCGGTATGCTGCCGTTACGCGTGAGAATATTTCGTGTGCCTTTTGTTTCTCTCGCGCATCGGCAAAACGATCGGGGTGATATTTCTGCACGAGCCCGAGATAAGCTCTCTTTATCTCCCCGGGAGTTGCGTTCTGCATAATACCCAATATGGAGTAGTAATTATCCATGCCTGGTTAGGTGATATGTATATCCATTATTGGATCGACTTCCTTCGTTTTAACTGGACGAATCGTACCATGCCGCATCTGGAGCATACATATTTTTTCTTCTTGTGATGTGTGCCTCTTTTCTCGATCATTCTTTGCCGGCACCTCGGGCAAATCATTTCTTTTTTTTCTTTGTTTCTTCAAGTTTCTTTTTGACTTCGTTGAGGCGGATTTCAGCATTGCCATGGCCACGATCGATCTTGAGTGTTTTTTCGTATGTTTGCACCGCTTCCGAATACCTTTCGGCGCCCTCATATGCAAGCCCCAGATAATAATACGTCTCTGGGTCGTGAGGGTTTATTCTAAGCGCCTCGCTGAATTTTGTTATTGCTTTTCCATAATCCTTACTTAATAAGTACGCCTGACCTACTTCTAGTAAAACCTCAAATTCTCCTGTTTCCATCCTTTTTCCTATTTAGTTGATGACTCCTTAATAGTGTCATTTGCGGTTGTCATCGATTCTCTTTATTGTATCACTGGAATACTCTCGACGTTTTTCAGGGTGGTCAGTCATGAAGTGCAGACCACGGGATTCTTTACGCTCGAGTGCACTTTCAATGATGAGCTTTGCGATTACGGTCGTGTTGCGCGACTCGGCGTTGATTATGTGGATACCGTCTTCAAAGAGGTCCCTGAATTTCGCTATCATAGATTGTGCCGCACGTAGTGCTTTTTCATTCCTGATCAACCCGACATTTTGGTCCATTATCTCCTTGATTTGAAACATCAGGTTCGGACCGGTCCTGGCACTTTGCTTAATCTGTACCTTTTTTGCCGGGCTGACGTTTTTCATTTCCTTTACCCGTTCTGATGCTCGGCTGGCGAACACCAGTGCTTCGAGCAGGGAATTCGACGCGAGTCGATTCGCCCCGTGCACTCCTGTACAGCTGCATTCACCCAGTGCAAATAATCTGGGTATAGAGGATTCTGCCCATTCATTAACCTGTATCCCGCCACAGAGGTAGTGCGCTGCCGGTACTACAGGGATTGGTTCACGTGTGATGTCGATACCCCAGGAGAGGCAGGTTTCGTAGATTGTAGGGAAGCGATTCTTAATAAAATCCGCCTGGAGGTGGGCTACATCGAGAAGCACGTATTTGGCATTTGTCGCGATCATTTCACTCAAGCATGCGCGGGCGACGACATCACGTGGTGCTAGATTTCCAGCCCTTGCATATTTTTCCATGAACGCGGTCCCGTCTTTTGTTTTCAGTGTCCCTCCTTCGCCACGCACTGCTTCCGAGATGAGAAAGGAGCGTCCGTCGATCTTTATGTTGTATACCGCAGTCGGGTGAAATTGCACGAATTCCATATTTGCTATTTTTGCTCCAGCACGATATGCCATTGCAATACCGTCACCCGTAGCGATCGGGGGATTTGTAGTATGCTGGTATACCTGGCCAATGCCGCCCGTTGCCAAAACCGTCACGTTTGCATATATTATGTCGATCTGACGCGTGTCCGCATCAAGGTAATAGATACCAAGGCAATCGCCGTTCTGGATGAGAAGGTCCAGCGCGATTTCATTTTCGCTTATGGACACGCCAGCTTTCTTGGTTTCCTCGAGCAGCACTCTTTCTATTTCTTGCCCGGTATAGTCCTTCGCATGCACGATGCGTCTTCTGGAATGACCGCCTTCTTGTCCAAGGTCAAAGTTGCCCTGGGGATCCATTGAAAATCGACATCCCATGGACTGGAGTTCTTGCACCAATCCGGGTCCTTCGTGCACCATGGTCGCAACCGCATCCTCATGGCATAAACCCTCGCCTGCCTTCACAGTATCCTCTATATGATACTGCGGAGCATCATCCCTGCCAAATACGGCCGCGATTCCACCTTGCGCATAATTGGTGCTGGAATCTGCTTTTCTTTTTTTTGTGAGGACTGATACTTTGCCATACTTGGCTGCTTTGGTAGCAAAAGTCAACCCGGCAATGCCCGAACCTACGACCAGAAAATCTACCTGCTTAGGCATTACGTAATTCTATACATTCGCACCAAAAAGTCAACAATATTATTCAGAATATTGACTCAAAATGGGCAATTAGTATAATTAAATGTGACGTCACGGCAGGCGAAGAAGAGAATAGAACGTTTACGTAGAGAATTAGATTATCATGACTACCGTTATTATGTGCTCAACCAGCCAGAAATTTCTGATATCGAGTATGATCGTCTCTATAAAGAGCTGGAAGAACTCGAACGAGCACATCCAGAGTATGTGACCCCAGATTCGCCAACCCAGCGCGTTGGCGGTGAACCGCTACGTGAATTCAAGACAGTGGAGCATAGGATCAAGATGCTCAGTCTGGATAATACCTACTCAGAGCAGGAAGTCAGGGATTTTGACAAAAGGATAAGAAAAATAGTAGAGACACCGGTCAAATATGAAACGACATTGAAGATCGATGGCGTGGCAGTAACGCTGAACTATCAGCACGGCAACTTTGTGCGGGGCGCCACACGGGGTGACGGAGTGTATGGTGATGAAATAACACAGAATCTGAGGACGATACGATCGGTCCCGCTCCATCTCTTGACTGAGGCAGCCGATTTGCAGGATATTGAGGTCAGGGGAGAGGTCTATCTGCCGAAGGCATCTTTCAAGGCGTTGAACCGAGAGCGTGAAAAATCCGGTGAACCGCTGTTTGCCAATCCTCGGAATGCCGCTGCCGGTACACTAAAACTGCAGGACCCCCGTGCCGTCGCCGATAGAGGTCTGGATATCTTCATCCATACGGTTCCGGTGTCACCGGGAGCGAATTACAGGTCACACTATGCGGTGCTAAGGCTTTTGCACGAGGCAGGATTTAAGGTCATACCACATGTAGAACTCTGTAGAAGCATTGATGAGGTTTTCGACTACATTGCGTACTGGCGGGACAGGCGAGATAAGCTTGATTATGAGGTGGATGGTCTGGTTATCAAGGTCGATGATTTCCATGCCCGTGAAACAATTGGTTTTACAGCGAAAAGCCCGAAGTGGGCTATTGCCTTCAAATATCCAGCACGACAGGCGATCACTGAATTGACGGATATCCAGCTGCAGGTTGGTCGTACCGGCAGGATAACACCCGTGGCTCTGCTCGATCCGGTTTCTCTGTCAGGATCGACCATATCGCGGGCAACCTTGCACAACGAGGATGAAATAAAACGGCGTGAAATCAAAATTGGCGATCATGTGGTCATCGAGAAGGGTGGCGAGGTGATCCCCAAGGTCGTTGAGGTCGTTAAGGAGAAACGGACAGGCAGGGAGAAGACATTTCGTTTTCCAAGCAGATGCCCGGTCTGCAATCAGAAGATCTATCGCTTGCCAGATGAAGCTGACTGGCGTTGCGTTAATTCCTCTTGCCCGGCTCAAATAAAAGGGAAAATCCTTCATTTCGCGTCTAGGCAAGCCATGGATATAGAAGGGTTGGGGTATGTTCTGGTCAACAAACTCGTAGATGTGGGGCTCGTAAGTGGTTTTGACGATATCTATAGGCTTGATGCAGCTACGGTAGCAGATATCGAACGTATGGGTAAAACCTCTGCTCAGAACCTTATCGCTGGCATTGATCAGAGCAAGAAGCGGCCATTCACGAGCGTTCTGTATGCTCTCGGCATACCAAATATCGGAATCAATGCCTCACACTTGCTCGTGGAGAAATTCACCAATATCAATAGCATAGTAAAAGCTTCGGTTGAAGAATTGATTCAAATTGATGGAATTGGGGAGATACTTGCTACAAGTATAAAAAATTACTTTAGTATTAAGAAGAACGTTGACACGATTAATAATCTCAAGAAATTCGGTCTCAATTTCAGCCTAAAACCTGTAAGAACCACGGAGAGCCTTCTGACCGGCAAGACTTTCGTCTTTTCAGGTGAGCTGAAGTCCATGACCAGGGATGAAGCACAGGAAGTTGTGCGTAAGCTTGGTGGTCATCCATCGTCGAGTGTATCCAAGAAAACAGACTACCTGGTAAAAGGAATAGAACCTGGTTCTAAGTACGACAAGGCTTTGAGACTGGGCGTAAAGATTATTGATGAACAAAAATTTCTGCGAATGACAGAAATTAAGTAACAATCATCGGAACACTCAGGGAAACTTCGTTTTTTCCGTCAATTCTTCCGAGGTTTCCCCTAATTTCTTATTTGAAATGGCAATCTTAAGGGATATGGGTTTACTTACCGACAGGACCTGTTAGAATTTGAACTTATAGCTAACGCTTACCTTATCAATATCAGTTTCCACATCAAAGCCATGCATTTTGGCCCCTACGTAGGCATCTGCTAATGAAAAACCGAAGGTGAACAACCCCCACCAGAGCATGGAGTTGCGTTTTGTATAGTCATCGTCACGATGGTACTTGTAGGCATAATAGCCGATGGCGATTTCAGCAGCTCCAATAACTACGCCGGTTACATAGCGCTCCGTGTAGAATTGCCCGCCGCCAGGAATCACACACAAAAGCATTGCCACGTTAGAATTTTTCTCCGCCGTCGCCAGACCGACAGACATAAGGAGCAATACGATCATGCAGAATAGTGTTTTTCGGTATAAAATGGCAATCACTTGATAAATTTGTATTCAAAGCGTTCGACTGAATCGACTGCAACGTACATGGATAGATTTCGGTACTTGATGTGCTGTTCAGTAAAAAACCTGAGAAGATCACCTGCCCGCGTGAACGCATTTGGCGCGGTCAGGTAGATCTCTACACCTCTATTACGCAGGTCGAACTTCCGTAGAATTTCGACTTCGGCAAACGGTGTAAGCTTGTCGTTGTCAAAAAACCGGTCGGTGGCGAATCGCTCGCGTTCACCTTTGACACCCTGTTCGCCTCTGAGAACGCCCTCCCACATCGAGATTTCCTCGCGTAATTCAGTGACATCTTTCTTGAGCGGGGCATATTTTGTGCGATATGCATAAAAGAGCGCTGCCACCAGCAAAATTGCGATTATCCAACCCAGATATTTCATAATCTCTTCATCGCTTTCTGAATACCTTCCTTTTTCTTCAGGAAGGCTTCAAGACGTTCTCTTTCCCTCTGTTTGGTTGTTTCGTTTGCTTTATTCATGTAATTCGGATTGTTCAAACGGTGCTTGATCTCATCGATCCGTTTTGCGAGAAAATCAATTTCGCTGTCCAGGCGCCCTTTTTCCTTAGCTATGTCGATCCCTGATAGTATAACGTAGCACTCCATATCAGACATGATGATGCTCGCCATCGCTTCTTTGCCCGGTCGAGAATACATGATAGTTTCTGTAAGGGATAATTTCTTTACAATATCTTCATTCCCTTTGAAGAAACCTGTAATATCATCATCCGCATTTATTGTGATATTCAGTTTTTCTTTTGCATTAATATTGAAGATTCCACGGACATTACGGATTTCTTCAATCAGATGGACGAGCCGATCGACATGCTGAGCATCCTTCTTGATGCTGATCTTATCCGGCCAAGTCTCGAGCATGATGCTTTCTTTCTGGAACCCGAATTTCTGATATAACTCTTCGGTGATAAACGGCATGAACGGGTGCAGGGTCACCAGCAATTGCTTCAGTAAATATCTTGCTACAGCGGAAGGTTTCGCCTTCAGGAACTCCAGATACCAATCGCAGAACGTATGCCAGACAAAATCATATATCTCTTTTGTTGTTGCATTGATTTCATAAGTAGCGAAATTTTCTTCAACTTTCGACAGCAGTGTGTTAAAGCGGCCTATAACCCAGGCATCGTACACCGAGATTCGTTCAATATCGAATTCCCCATCGGCTGCAGTGATCGATATCAATCTTGCGGCATTCCACAATTTGTTACAGAATTTCCTGCCCACATCAATAGATTTTTCAGTGAAGAGAACATCCTGCTCTCGCGGTGTTATCAAGAGCAAGCCGAATCTCAGCGCGTCAGCACCATATTTCTCTATGAGTTGTATAGGATCGGGTGAGTTGCCCAGGCTTTTGGACATCTTTCGTCCTTTATCGTCGCGGATCATGACGTGAAATGCGACGTCCGTGAAGGGAACTTGTTTGGTAAATTCCAATCCTGCCATGATCATACGCGCGACCCATAGATATATTATGTCCCAACCGGTAACGAGTGTTTGAGTAGGGTAGAAGCGACGGTAATCCTCGGTATCAGCTGGCCAGCCGAGTGTTGCGAAAGGCCACAACCATGAAGAGAACCACGTATCGAGGACGTCTTCATCCTGGTATATATCTACCGAGCCGCAATTAGAGCAACGGTCAGGTTTTGCTTCGGCAACCGTGATACCTTGCTCTGAATCAGCACTATCAGGGTCGTAGCAGGAATTACAGTAGTATACCGGTATGCGGTGCCCCCACCAGAGCTGCCGTGAAATGCACCAGTCTCTTACATTTTCCATCCAGTAATTGTAAAGGTTCACCCACCTCTGAGGGAAAATGCGTACCCTGCTTTCTTTTACCGCTTTGAGCGCCGGGTCGGCCAGTGGTTTCATTCTAACGAACCATTGTTTTGAGATTCTCGGCTCAATCGCAGTGTCACAGCGCTCGCATTTTGCGAGCGGTAGTTTGTAGTCTTCGATCTTTTCAAGCAAGCCCGAAGCTTTTAACTGTTCGACAATCTTCTTTCTTGCTTCGTAACGGTCCTGTCCGTTGAACTGCCGGGTAAGGGCATTCAGAGTGCCGTCCGGATTCATGATATCAATGAAATCAAGTTTATGCTTCTTCGCCAGCTCAAAATCGAACGGATCATGCGCCGGGGTGACCTTCAGTGCGCCCGTACCGAACTCCGGGTCAACGTATTCATCAGAAATGATGGGTATTTCCCTTTCCATGATCGGTAGGATAGCCCGGCGGCCGATGAATGCTTTATATCGTTTATCACGTGGATTGACGCATACAGCTGTATCCCCAAGCATTGTTTCAGGTCTGGTCGTAGCGACGGTTATGTATTCATCGCTGCTGGCTATCGGATATCTGATAAAGTATAGTTTGCCGGGTTTCTCCTCGGTTTCTACCTGTTCGTCAGAGAGCGCGGTCAGGCACCGCGGGCACCAGTTAATAATATATTCCCCCCGGTAGATCAGACCCTTATTGTACATGTCAACGAATACCTTTATTACTTTCTTAGAGTAATTCTCAGAGAGCGTGAATTGTTCACGAGACCAGTCTAGGGCGTAGCCGGCTCTTTTCAATTGTTCCCGAATAATCTGGGCAGATTCTTCCTTCCATTTCCATACTTCCTCCACGAATTTTTCCCTACCCAGCTCCTCTTTTGTAATACTCCTGCTGCGTAGCTTTTCTTCGACCACTACTTGAGTAGCGATTCCAGCATGGTCCATACCCATCAACCATAAGGTTTCGTGTCCGGTAAGCTTCTTGTATCTTATGAGTATGTCTTGAAGGGAATTATTGAGAACGTGCCCCAGGGTAAGTCGTCCCGTGACATTGGGTAGGGGTATCATGATTGTGTAGGGTGGTTTGTCCGAATTGATATCTGGCGTGAAGAACTTCGATTCTAACCAGAAATCGTATAACTTTTTCTCCATTTCGGCAGGATCATACCGGCTGGGAAATTCTTTCATAGTGTAAATATACACATTTGTGCACGTATGTCAACGTGGGACGGGAATACGATACTTTCGTTAATTCCGTTACTTTCGTTAATCCCGTTGAAGACTGAGATTGCTTCGCCAGAAAACGGCTCGCAATGACACGCGCGCGGTGTCTCCGTCGCGAATTATGCCCACGCCATGTTTCTTCAAATCTTGATTTGATTGGAAATCTGAGCGTGCCAAATCTCTGCTTAGGTGAATCTTTGATTTGCCCCGCTTCCGTTGAGCGGGATTCTCGCAAATTTGGTCTCCAATACCGTTCGACAATTTGCGGAAGCAGCAGAATTCAGTGTCCGAAGGCCGCGAGGGATGAGGGGATCTCCGATTCTCCAGCATGGCGTGTCTTCAGGAGCGCAGCGATATGAATTCAGCGTAAGCATGTCTGCAGCGTGAGCATACTCCAGTCCGTAATACGGACGTGTCTTCAACGATAGGGTGTCTCCAGCAAAGCGGGACATCCCCGGGGACAGGCACCTTACGGAGCCAGTCCCCTTGTTACCAATGTTTTCCTCTATGCGCCATGCGCTATGCCCTTTGCATAATAATCAAGTAGCGCCATTGCTCTATGCATGATGGCCTTTCAGTGTCTCAGTGTGTCCTTTATTTCAGTGTGTTCAGTATCTAGTGCTGGCACTTCGGGCAGTACCTGGTGCCTCGATTGCCGATCTTCTTCAGCGCTATCATGGTGCCGCATTTTCTGCAAGGTTCACCTTCTCGCCCGTATACGCAAAGGAAATTCTGGAAATTACCATCCTTCCCGTCGGTTCTTGTGTAGTCAGAGACCGATGTGCCAAAATTGAGGATTCCTTCGGTTATCACATCTCTCAACGCTTTTGTGAGTTTCTCTATTTCTCTGTTCGTTATCCGATTGGCCCTTCTCAGCGGTCTAATGCCAGCGCGGAATAAAGCTTCGTCAGAATATATATTACCCATGCCCGCGCAGATATTTTGGTCCAGGAGAAGCGATTTTATCCTTGCTTTTCGGTTCTTTATCTTTGCCTTCAAGTAATCAGGTGTGAAGTCGTCAGAAACCGGTTCACAACCGAGGTTGTAGAATCCCTTGAGGTTGGGAGGAGTATCTTTAGCCTTGATCAGATATACCCGTCCCAGCACACGAGGTTCGTTGAACAATAACTGGCAGTCGTTCAATACTAGAGCGAGTCTTGAGAATTTGTGCGGTTCAAGATGTGTTGGAATGATAGCCATGGTTCCGGAAAGACGCAGATGGAAAACAAGCCGTTTCTCGTGACCCAATTCCAGAATCAGATACTTGGCTCTTCTGCTTACGTCAAGTATTTTTTCTCCAACAATTGCTTTGCAGAATTGTGCCGGCTTCGGATGTGCTATTACGTCAGGCCGTAGTATCACACAATCAGTAATGGTTCTACCGCGGATCTTGGGTCGCAGCTCGCGGGCGATGGTTTCTACTTCTGGCAGTTCAGGCATTTCCGATTGCTTTCATTGTAACGGTCATTTTATGCCCTTGAGAATGTTTTTCAAATCTGACTCGAAGTCCTTTATTTTCTTATCGAACTCGTTCTTGATATTTCCTTTTATTCTTTCCTGTATACGGCTACGGTCCAGAGTGAACGTAGGGGCTTTCATTTTTCCTCTTGCGATAACATCGATAATGGTCCGTCCATCTTTATCGTTGAAGAATAACCAATCACCATGGTACCGTTTGACAATATCGGAGTAATGCTTTGACAGTGTGACCGCGATATTCATGTCAACCGAACCGTTCAAGCCAATGGTTCCTCTGGCCAGAAAATCCCCTACTCGCGCGGACATTGTCCAATCGTCAGCGCTTGCACGCCCGTTCGCTATCGTAAATCCGGTATTAAGATTGTTAAATTTGACCACCTTCTGGTCTTTGAGTCCCATCCAATCCAGAAGTTTCACCATGAACTCAAAATTGTTGAACTCGCCGTTAGTGATTTTCAAATTCCCGGTTCCGTTAATATTAGATTGTACGGCTTGCTGGTCCAGTCCATTTCCGTTAAAGTTCGCAATGCCGCTAAGATCTCCTTTTACTCGATCGAAGCCAAGAAAGCGCTTGGTGACTTTCTGCGCCTGAACGGATGTCATTCTTGAATTTATCCGGTAGGGTTCAGGACTATACGCATTGTAGTAAAAGTCAAAGTTAACCTGACCATCATATGCCTGCGCCCGGCAATTCTTGAGATCGATCACCCCGTCTACATAGCTGAAATCAACATTGACATCGGTAAACTCCATATCCAAACCCGTCAGCTTTTTGACAACGACCGTGCCCTGTAAGGTCAGTGGAACGGGTTTACCCGGCTTGCTCTTGCCTGCTCTACTCGCACTGGTTCCTTTCTCTGGCAACAGTTCATCGAGATCGATGATATTTGAACGGTTATTGATCTGCACAACAGGTCTCTTGAAATTAGAGACAAAACCGCTTAGTGAGAAATCAGATCTTCCGATTCGGCCATGGCATTCACTGATTCTTGCCGCATTGTTCTGCATGGTTCCTTTGACCGTGAAATCACTGATGGGTCTACCCAATCCGATGCCATCGATCAGGCCTTCGCGAATATGGATATCTCCGAAATAGCTCAGATCGTTCATCGTTCCCTTCAATGCTATATTACCGGTGATTATACCCGATAATTTGACATCCTTCATTTCCGGGGTCAGCGATTGGAAGTCATCAAGATTCCCATTGAGTTGGGTCGAAATGTTGAAAAGCGGCGCAGGTTTATCAAGATTCGAAATGTTCCCCCCGATACTGAATTTTGTTTTGCCGATATTACCCTCTATCTTAATATCACGGATCGAGCTGCGTGTGAATGCGAATGCTCCATTGATCTGTTCCACTGCGCGGCTCATGCCCTTCGGCACAATAGTGACATCTTCGATCTGACAGCTGCCTTCGATCGCTGGTTCCTTTGTTGTTCCCGATATGGAGAATTCGCTCTTCAGTGCACCGTCCAATTTTTCAAAACGGTATTTTTCAGGTAGAAGTTCGGTTAGCCTGGACATTTTGTCAACTGCTATCTCACCGTGCAGATCTATGGATTCTCCTCGTTCGATCTGTCCAGAGATCGTCAGGGATGCTGGATCCATGCGCACTTTGATGCTCTTTACGTTCATGTCTTTTGATGAAGTGTCATATTCTACGGCATTTTCGATAATAATATCCCTTTCGGGCACTATTTCATTCTTGGGCAAATATGCGAGTTGATTGCCGGTGAGCGATATCCGGTTTTTCCTGAAACTTACTTTCTGGTTGATATCATGCAATCGGTACGTGGATTTTGTGACCGCATCATAATACATAAGCTCGCAGTTCTTGAGCCGCAATTTGTCCAGTGACAGAGCCCATCCGGGTCCTTTTGCCTCTTTAGGCATCAATGCGAGAACATTGAGCTCCTTACTTGTATTACGTTCAAGATTGAGCGTGAATTTATTGAAATCGATGCTGCCGATCACAATGCGTCTTTGGAGCAGAGGCAGCAATTTTAGATTGAGTGCGGTTTTTTCTATTTCAATCATCGGCTGAGCGTTATATCCCTTAACATTCGGGATCGATACATCCCTTATACTTATTGAGATTCCGAAGCCGACTGATAGGTTGACACTGCCTATTTCTACTGGACGTTGTAGAGATTGACTGGCGATCTGTTCTGATATCTGGCGCAGTTTTTCTGGCGTCAGAAATGACCTGATCGCGATATAACCTGCTAATGTGAGAACAACTATTATGGAGACAATGGCTATGATGATTTTGATGGTTTTACTCATTTTGCCCCCTTATTTTAACCCTGCAACAAATTTGAAATTGAAAGGACCACTATGCTAAAAGACCGAGGCCCAAAGCTATGACGGCAGGCGTGCCAGCAAATAGTCGTGTGAAAATATTCACGAAAGGTCCAATCCATCCCCATAGTATTGGAATACCTGTAATCCGGTCGAAAAATATCAATCCAATGAGTAGCACGAACCCGTAGCGTTCGAGCCAGTGCTCGATATGGACGTAACGTGGTGGCAGTAGGCTGAAAAGGACTTTTGACCCGTCAAGCGGCGGGATCGGTATTAGATTGAACGCGCAAAAGATCAGACTGTAGATAAGTCCGAGACCGAGCATGAGACCTATCGGCCTGAGAACGTTATTCTGTAACAACCCAGGGAACACGCGCAGCAAAATGCCCAGAGGAATTGCAAAGAGAAAATTCGACGTGGGGCCGGCGAGGGACGTATAAAGCATACCTTTCTTCATGTCTCGGAAATTATAGGGATTGACTGGTACTGGCTTAGCCCAGCCAAATCTAAGGAGCAGAAAAGCAATGAACCCAAAGAGGTCTATGTGCTTGATTGGGTTCAGTGTAAGGCGTCCTGCGAATTTTGCCGTCGCGTCGCCGAGGCGGTATGCTACGTAGCCGTGAAAATACTCGTGCACCGTGATTACTGTCAGAATTGCGGGTATTGAGATGACAAGACCTAGAAGTCTGTTCATTTCTTCTTGATGGTCTTGAGGTGGGCGATTGCTTCTTTGCGGTTCTTGAACTTCCTGTCCAACTGCAGAGCAAATAGCTTCTTTAGGACCTTAGCGTATTGTTTCTGAGGTTTTATGTTGTATTTTCGCAGATCCTTCCCGGTAATGAAGGGTTCTATTCTCATCAGCTTGCGGTAAGTCTTAATTTTTCCAGCCAGTTCCGGCTTGATTAGCATTATTGCCTCTGCTAATTCTTCAGTGACTGGGCAGAGTATTGCGTAGATGGCGCTTCTTTTACTCGCCCTGCTCAATTTTGTTATGACACCGCTAATACTCCGGAAATCATCAACAATTCTCTTGCTTTCTTTTGGCAACGGGATGCTGTTTCTCGGTAATTTTGACAGCAGGAAGTAGAAAGCATGTTTGCTTGAAGTAGGCATGAGTTTCAGTTCGCTCCGTTTTATTGGCAAAACTTCATGATTGCACAAATCATTGACCGTTGACGGGTATGATACTTCGGCGAATATCAAACCGAGTTCGTTAAATATCCGCTGTCCGCTCAGCTTCTGCACCATTCCGTCCTTTAATGCCTGTCGCATCTGGCGCTCGGTTTCATCTTCCAGTTTGAATCCGAAGCGGTTCTTGTACCTCAATGCCCGAAAGATGCGCGTTGGATCGTCTACGAAACTGTTCCGGTGAAGAATTCTTATCAGTTTCTTCTTAATGTCGCTCATGCCGTCGAAAGGATCGAATATTTCCCCAAAGTTTTCCCGCGAGATAGACATGGCTATGGCATTTATTGTGAAATCCCGGCGATTTAAATCCTCCACTATAGTCGATGGATATACATGGGGGAGATGCGCTGGCGAAGGATACTTCTCGGTTCGCGCGCTGGCCAGATCCACCCTGTAACTGTTAATGCTGATGGATGCAGTGCCAAATTCGTCGTGACTTGTCAGTTTTCCCTTGATTTTCGTATTTAACAGACGAGCGACCTTAATGCCATCGCCTTCGACCACTACGTCAATGTCAATTGATTCTCTGCCCAGTGTGGAGTCTCGTACGTAGCCACCGACCAGGTAAGCGTGATACTCGGATTTTACAAAGAAATCAATTACTTTTCTTAAAACCGATTTCTTTTTCGTTTTTGCCGAAGATCTTGATATTGCCAAAACGTTCCTCGTATTTCTTAATATTGTCGTCCAATGCGTTCCTCAGCAGTGTGACATTCTGGGGCGTCATGATAATACGCGTGAAAACCTTGGCTTTTTGGGCCCCAGGCAGCACGCGCAGAAAATCAAGGATGAATTCTGAAGGTGTATGATGGATCCCGACTCCGTTGGCATATATACCTTCAGACTGTTCAGGACTAATCTCAATGTTCAACGGCGGTTTTTGCTCTTGCATGCTAAATCTCCTTTTGGTATTATAACTGAATATTAGCCAAAGTCAACAATTCTGCACGCGTGTGCCCCAATAATATTAGCCAGTTTCTCGAGGTTTTTTGATAGAACTTTTGCACTGTGGTAATGAATTTTATTAGAAAGTGGTTTAGCTATGTGCAATATGACATTGAATTTCAAATGTTATGGCGTAGTCTTCTAATTGTATGTAACTTTGTACCTGTTATGCTCATGTCGCGTTACAGAACGGTTGTCGCTGCTTTCCAGGCCGTGCGCGTGTCATAGACATGAGGGTCATGAAAGAACATCGCCGCCGTTCTGATCAGGGGTTTTGACTCACGATAGTTATTCATCGGGTTGATTAGGATGCCACGAACCGCTCTGACAATTCCAGGAGCGCGCCTGCGGTAAGGGAAACGGAGGATTCTACCCGGTATATAGTCATTGGCGAAGATGTTATCCCATATCAGGACTGGTCGATTAACAGTTTCGGTGATCCTGGCTACATCCCTCTCGGTTATTGCCCAGGAGACAACATTCTTGCCGGTCCAAATCATGTCAATGTCCTTGTGAAGATTCACCGCGACGTGCTTCAAATATTCGGTCTTCTTGAATCCACGATACTGGGTAGGGCAGAAGAAGAGACTTGTTTTCTCCAATCTTTCCTTAAGATGCTTGAAAAGGGCATTGGTTGCATCCACCTGCTTCTTGGCAGTACGAGCATCAAGCGGCACTCTTATATCGTCAAAGAAGATACTGAAATGGCGGATGCCAACGTCTATCAGTGTGTCGATCTTCTCGATCACGTCACCGGTATCTGGCCTGTCACCCGGGCTCAATGCATATACGAAGTTGACATGTCTTTCCGTGCTGTGTTGATTGAGTCTTTCGAATTCCTTCAGTTTCCTGTCAGGGTACTTTTCCCGCCATTTTTTGCGGTGATAGATATCGGCCTTGGGTCCATATACATAGGTGTTGAGGTTAAGACTTCCGATAAATTCTATGAGGTCCAGTCTTTGTTCAAAGGTGTATTGCCTTCGGTAGAACCCTTCCACAACGCCGAAGATTTTACCGACCACGTTTCAATTCCCTTAGCAGGTCAATCCACTCGCCCGGGTTTTCGCCTAATTTACGGATCTCGGCATCTCGATCTATACCGTATTTTTCCTCCAATAGCTTCAATGAATCCTGGAGCGCCTCTTCGCTCGATTCACTGTCCCTGA